>NZ_CP017834.1:1164302-1464302 GCF_001907975.1 Silvanigrella aquatica | reverse complement strand
CGCTCATTTTTTAATGCTCTTAAGACACAACGGCCAATACGGCCAAATCCATTGATACCAACCTTAATCGTCATGAGAAACCTCCAAAATATTAAGAAAGGCTTAAAAGCCGCTCCTCTTATTACATTTGTAAAAAAGAGAGCCACTTCAAAGTCAAACTATTTATCTGAGAAAACGATGTGTTGTGCAAGGATTAATTGTGAGAGTCGTGATGAGGTTCATTTAAAATTTCTAATAATTCTTGTGCGGTATGACATCCTGAAATATTTTTGCCCGTACACTGGCATCCTGAAATTTTAATAGGTTCTTTTAAAATGAGATGTAATTTCGTAAAAACACATTCTTTAAATTTACAATTTTCAAATTCAACGCCCTGGATATCACAATCTTCAAACTCACAATCTTGAAAATCAACATTTGTAAAAGACATTCTGTTTAAACGGCTTCCACGAATTGTTGTTTCGGAAAAGTCTGTTTTTAAAACTTGATTTTCTGTAAAATCGGACTCAGAAATGTTCACATCAGATAATGTTGCTCGTGAAAATTTATTATTTTCTAATCGTGCTTCTTGGAGTGTTACGTTGCTTAAACGCGCCAAACTAAAATGTGATGAACAAAAATCGGAACGAACAACAGCAAGTTCGGAAAATTGTACGGCCGCAAATTTATTATTTTTAACTTCAGCGCTTTCTGTAAACTCAACACCAAACCATTGAGAGCCGACAACTTGATTGTCTTTTATATTACTGTCGGCACTGACGTGAAAAGCACGAAAAACAGATAATTTGGAATCAAGTCCCGAAATATTTGGAGAAAATCCGATAGGTTGAAAATTATTTGATAAATTTTCTTGAATTTTATCAATTTGTGGCATGTTTTCAGATATTTGATGCACAATATTACTTGAGATTTTTAAGAGTTCTTCAATATTCACACTTTTTTTAATTTTTTCGAAAGCATTTTTCAAACCTTCCTGAGTTTCTTCTTTTTGATTTTGAAAATGAGTAGCAACATTTTCAGGAAAAATATTTTTTTTCTGTTTTTTTAAAACATAATTTTTTTCAATCCATGTTTTTGCTTTTTCAACATTCATTTTTCCTTTCGAGACTGACTCTAGGATGGATTCCAATTCAACCATAAATTACTGTCCTTTATCCAATTTCCGAATAAGCATATAACTTAACAACGCAACTAATATATTCATAACCCAAGCTGCAAACAAAGGATGGATACTTCCTTTTATAGCAAAACTTCTTAATGCCATATTTCCAAAACAATAAATAAGAGCCGTGACAAGGCAAATAATGATGCCGATATATTTCTCTTCCTGTCTTTCCTTCCTTAAGGCAAAAGGGATCGTTAAAAAAACAAATAGCAAATTTGCAAAAGGGCTACTGATCTTAATATAGAGATCAACAATTCTATCTGATACATTTGTCCCCGCCATTTCAGCATCTTCAATTATTTTTTTAAGTTGCCAATAACTCAGTTGATTTGAATCACTGGTTTGTTTTAAAACCTTAGGCGGAGCAAAATCAATATTTGTGACAAATAAGGGCTTAATTTCTGTTTTGGTAATTTGAGAGGAGGTGTCGAGATTTGTCACGACAGCGGCTCGCAGTACCCAGTTTCCAATATTTTCATCAAAGTAACCCGAGTTTGCATGTACTATCTGTTTTAAACTTGATGCATTCTCTGATTTAAAGTATTCAATTCCAAACAATTCTTCTTTTTGTTCATCGTATTTCTCAAAATGTAATACCGTACCTTTAGACTTTAGCCAAGTGCTTTCTGTAAAAACGTTTTCATTTTTTTTTCCTTCAACTTCCACACGGCGTATTTTATAAAAATGCGTCGAACTCGTTGGTAAGATAAACTCACTTATAAAAAATTGCCCTGCCGTAAAAAACATCCCTACATATATAAGTGGTATAGCTATTTTCATCATGGACAAACCCGCGGCTCGTAAGGCCGCAATTTCCCCATGCTTAGCAAGGAGCCAATTTGTGATAATTCCCCCAATCAACACTGTAAATGGCATAAACTGAATCGTTACCGCAGGCAATTGCCAAAAGTAATAAAGAAACAGAGTTTTACTTGTAACTTCCCGGCCATCAAAATAATGTTGACTGTCTTCCATATAAGTCAAAATAAAATAAATACTAACAGAAAATAATAAAATACTTAATGTCGTTTTTAAATATTGCGAAGCAATATACCACCATACTCTCATATTTTAACCTTTTTTGGAGAAGATTTTTATTTTAAATAAATCATCTCTAACAAACGCAATAAAGCCTGTAGAAGGAGGATGCCTTAAGCGCCAACGCAAAAGTAGTGCAATGATAAGAATAAGTGTTAATGGTGTTGCTACTATCATTACATAAGGGGAAATAACAAAGTTTAAGGAAAGTTGCTGGACTAAAGATATGGATGTATACAATGCAAAAATAATGATTCCAATACCTAAATAAACTCCAAATTGCTTTTTTCTGGGATCTTGAATGCCCAGACAAACTCCAATAATTGGTAAAAAAATAGTAGATATGGGAACTGAAATTTGCTTAAATATAAAAATTAATTTTTCAATAATTTTAACATCATTTTGCCATTCTGGATTATTCTCTTTTTCTTTTTGAAGCATAGCAAAATAGTCTTTAGGATAAAGTTGATAATCTTTACCGTCTTGAAGAGAATCAACTTTGAAATTACTTTTAAAGGTATTTATTAAAGAAATATTCATTTCCGTAAATTGCGTTAAAGACCAATCGACAGGAGTTGGATATAATAGTAAATCCTTAGTAGAAAGATCTTTTTTGGTTAAAATAAAATTTTTCGGATTTTGATCTATGTAGTAAGGTAACTTGTTTTCAGAAACTTTCCCAGAATAAACTGTTCCCTTATACAAAGAATAAATATAGTCAGGAAATCCCTCATTTGATAATTTTTTTAAACTCCCCGTATTTGAAACAATTGTTGAAAAATAATTTTCGGAGGTGGGTTTGAGCGCTAAAAAAACATTCTCAAATTCACTGCGATCACTGGAAACAGTTTGCATATACATAGACAAACTGACCTGATCAGATGCGGGAATCGTGTCATAAATAAATGATTTTTCACGAACAGTATTTTTTATAAAAGCTTCAACAATACTTCTCGATTGCAACCACTTAAATTTATCAAACTGACGATTTGAATAGGGTTCAAAAAACAGCGCACTAAATAGTGATATCAGCATCACAAAAATACCAATACACGTAGGCATGAAGGCAAAACGAAGAATGCTCACCCCACTGGCCATCCAAGCTTCCAACTCCCTATCAGCGGCCATGCGAATGGTGACAATAGACGAAGCCAAAAGTAAGGAAATAGGTACAGTAAATTTAATGATTGATGGAAAAATAAACAATAACAACATTAAAAATGTGATAGAACTATCTGGTGCTGAAAATAATAAATCAGCATAACGAGGAAGCTTTGCCATCATCATCACAGAGCTGAGGCTTGCTGTGATAACAAATGTCAAAGATATAATTTCACTCGCCATCAATCGATCTAATTTTTGCAAAATGGCCATTCACGACTCTACTGATGAAAACATTCCAAGGGTATTATAACCACAATCCACATGAAGCACTTCCCCTGTCACCCCTGAACCCAAGTCAGAAAGCAAATAGAGTGCCGATCGTGCCACATCTTCCGTGGTCACATTTCTCTTTAATGGAGAATGTTTTTGAGAGTTTTCAAGCATTTCTTTAATTCCAGGAATAGCACTCGAAGATAACGTGCGAATAGGCCCCGCACTAATGGCATTGACGCGGATGCCGATTTCACCCAAATCATAAGCTAAATATTTAGCACAAGACTCTAAAGCGGCTTTGGCAACACCCATCACATTATAACGAGGCACAACCTTCTCCGCTCCGTAATATGACATGGTAATCACACTACCGCCCTTTTTCATGAGAGGAAGAGCTGCTCTGGTGACTGCCAAAAGAGAATAGGCCGAAATATCCATTGTCGATGCAAAAGATTCCCGTGTCACAACCATGAACTTATCTTTTAAGTTTTCTTTTTCTGTAAAAGCAACGGAATGTATAATAAAATCAACCATATCCCATTGTTTTTGAATTTCTGTATAAAAAGCCTCAATTTGCTCATCTTTTGTCACATCACAAGGCATGACGATCGCATTTGGTAAATCTTTAACGAGTTCACGCACTCTTTTCTCTTGCGCATCACCTAAAAAGTTAAAGGCAAGCTCGGCACCTTGCTCTGCACACATTTGAGCACAAGCCCAAGCAATAGATTTGTTGTTTGCGACGCCAAATACAATACCGCGTTTGCCCGCAAGAATTTTTGCGTTATTCATTTCTTCCCCCAAGTTCAAATGCGAAAAACAAATTCGCCGAATCTTGAGCCTACTTGCATCTTGCGTTACAAACAAGCGGCTGATAGCCTTTTTGGTAGGAGGAATTTATGGAGAAAAGTGTAGACAACATGAAATATGAAAAAGTTTTAATTGATAATGCCACGTGCCGCAGAAGATTTCACTTAGTCTATGAAACTGGGGCTCAAAATAATACAAATGTTGAAATTAAATGTCCTCATTGTGGAGTGGTTCTTTTTAGTGAACCGAATCACCCTCCCGTCGTTCTTGCACGCGATGAAAACCTTATAAAAAGCCCTGACGGATCAGAGCACATTATTTATGATTGCAAATTTAGTACTTAATTTTTTTTTAGAATCCTTTCTTGGCGTAATCATACTATGCCTTTTTGCTGTGTATTTCTCAGGAAAAATTTCATTTATGAGCGCCTATTTATTTAATTATTTTCATTGGCGCTCACTTATTTTTCCTTACCAAGTTAACTTTGTAAATAAAATACTCTATTTACTGAGAATGGGTGCGGACAAAATCCCTTTCATCACTTTAAGTCTTGTTTTTGTTGAAAAATTTAATTTGCCCTCATTTTATACGGGGATTTTAACATTTTTCTTTGGCATTGCACGACTGGCTTCCACCTATGACTGGAGAGCGACAATACCAAAGATTAAAAAATGGCGGCTTGAATTAGGACTATTGTATAATAATCCTAAATTTACTTTCAACCAAGACAAAAATATTTTTGATAAACTCGCACGCCCGAACCAAAATAATAAATTTGAAATATCTAAAGCTGACTTTAGATGTTACGTTGCTTTATCTCTTCTTTTTGTAGGAGAACATTTATATCAAAATGGAAATCACTTACAAAGACTTGATTTAATTTCATTTTTTTTAATTGCCTGGTGCTCTTTCGATGCCTTAATGTGGAATTATTACTTACATCACAAACCACACTCTTTTGTAGAAAACTTTCAAGAAAAACCATCTGAATTTTTTGGGCAATTTTGGATTCGTATTTTTGCTTTACTCTTTTGTGTTTTTTTCTTTTTTATAACTCATTATTATATTGGACATGATTATTCTCGCTATAATTTAGCAGTATTCATCTTTTTATTTATGTTTTTAAATAAAATCCTCCGCATTTGGAATGAAGGACTCATTGCAAAGCTAAATATGCAAAAAGAATATTATCCAGCGAGCTATCATAGAGATCACTTGTTTAAATTCGAAAATGCACGCATTTGGCGAGATATCGGAGCACAAAGAAGCGATGCTGTGAACCCCTTTGTCAGACTCGTCATGTTTAGAACCATGTTTGAACTTTCAGAGCGCAGTTTATTTATTGGAATTATCACTCATCTTGATTTAATTTTTGCTACATTTTTTTATACTATTTTAGTTTCAAAATAATTTAAACTACTTTTTGCCTCAATTGAAGCATTTAAAGAGAGTAATTCTTTTCAACTATTTATAAATTAATCAATAATATTCAATAATATTCAATAATATTCAATAATTTCAATTTATTTTATTTTTTAAATTTGATTTGACTATGATTTTAATTTTTTCAGACCGAATACAACTTTTTCTGTCTTACTTACAATTTCTTTTAAATTGTTACTTTCAGAGGATATATCGGCTGTTACTTTTAAAGAATTTTCTGACTCACCTGTATTTTTAATTGCCAATTGATCTAACTGCCCCATGGCTGTTGCAATTTGTTTTACGCCAATTTCTTGCTCTTTAGTCGCATCAGATACCTGCATCATTTGATTGTTAATTTCTTTAATCCCTACAACAATTTCTGTAAAAGCTTCAGATACTTTTAGAGTTCTACTTTGACCTTCTTCTACTTTTGCAACTGTTTGTACTAAAATTCGTTGAATTTCTTCACGGCTTTTTTGTAATAATGTATTTATTTCTTTAGAAGATTTCCCACTGGTGCTTGCTAAATTTCCTACTTCTTCAGCAACAACAGCAAACCCTTTGCCATGCATTCCCGCACGCGCGGCTTCAATAGATGCATTCAGGGATAATAACTCTGTTTTAGAAACAATTTTATTAATAACCTGAGTTTTTGTTTCTATTTCAGTAATAATACTTTCAATATCTTTTAATTTAGAGCTTGCTTCATGAATACTTTGCATTGATGAAATCATATTTTTCATAGACACTTCACCATCAGCTGCTTTTGATGAAATGTCATTTGCTAATTTTGCTGACGTTGATGTTAACTCGGTTGTTTTGCCAATCATACTTGTGATTTCGGAAATAGAAGCCGCCGTTGTTTGAATAGAAGCCGCCTGATCATTGGAATATTTTTTTACACTACTGCTGGAATCTTTTAGCTGATTGCTTTTATGTAAAAGAGAATCAGAAGAATTTAGCAGAGATTTACAAACTTCTACTAATGGATTTACAACTGAATTTGCAAAGTAAATACCAACGCCTATAAAGGTAACAATACAAAATAGACAAGCAAATAATAATATCTCTATAAACTTTATCATTGAATTATTTACATCATCAATGTATAAACCAGTACCAACAATCCAATCCCATTCAGGAAAATATTTAATGCAAGAAATTTTTTTAATAGGAGTAGATGAACCCGCTTTAGGAAACATGTATTCCACATAACCTTTGCCGGATGTTGTAGCTACGCGTGCAATTTCAACGTATAATTTAAGACCCGTGGGATCTTTAAAATTAGACATGTCTTTCCCACTCAATTCTGGTTTTACAGGATTAAGCACCTGATATGCTTTTGAATTGGTAAGAAAAATATATTCATTTCCAGAATATCTAATTGCATTTAAATTTTCTTTTGCGCGTTTTTGAGCTTCTTCTTTACTTAAAATGCCTTTTTGAGCAAGGTCGATATAACTCGCTACAAGTGTCGCACCGACATCCACAATACTCTGAAGTTTTTCTTTTTTCGCATCAATCAATAGATTCCAATAAAAATTTAAAAGCCAAATTAGGAATACTGAAAATATCATTACCGAGAATAGGCTACTCAGAATAATTTTATATTTTATACCTTTATTATTAAACACTTTTAAACCCCTTCTATGATAAACATTCGGAAAATATTTAATAATAATGACGCTTTTTTTTAATAATTTTGAAATTAATTATCACATACACTATTGGTATGGTTTTGTGTAAGAACCAAGTAATTCGAAAGAAGTCTTAATTTTTTTGCCAGCATTTTCAGAAATTACAAATTTTCCAAATAACCAAACAGGGCCATAAGACATTTTTGCCTTCTTACCCGATGCCATTTTGACATGAATAATTTGATTAGGAGGGGGAGGAGGAACGTGTATACATGCCATAGGTGTAGGGACAAATAAAAATTCATCGACAAAGTCTTGATTGTCTTCCAATGGAATTATAAATCCAGGAATTTTTATATTTGCTCCATTAAACGCACGCAAATTATTCGGAATATTGCCGGTTGTCAGATTGAAAGTCTGTAATTGTGACCATTCCACTTCCAATAATTTGCTAGAATTTTGCACTTCGGACGGTGAAACTTTAGAGGCACCTTGCGCTATAAAATAGACAAAAAGACCTCCTAAAATAGATCCTATGGCAACAAAAACAAATATTTTATAAAAAATTTTCATTTCTCAAATGATTCCTTGGAATATTTAAATCATCTTCCTCTGCTACTGTACTCCTTCGCAAAACCATCGTAAACAAGTTTTGAATATGAAGAGTGGAGCTTATGGAAACTGATTTTGTCTTAAAATGTGAAGAATATGCCAAAAAAAACTTTACTTTATCGGGATTACGCCCCGCTCAAAAAGAAGTTTTAACCCAAATTTTTAATAAAAAATTTGTCCTTGCTACCTTGCCTACAGGTGGCGGCAAAACACTTCTCTACTCTTTACCCGCCTTATTTTTTAGCGACAATCCGGTGCTTGTAATCAGTCCGCTCATTTCTCTCATGCGCGATCAAGAACGTCGCATGGAAAATGCACAAATTCCCTGCGCCGTTTTTACCTCGGAACAAAACGAAGAGGAAAGAAAACAAGCTTGGAAAAAATTAAAATCGGGAGAAGCAAAATTGATCTTTGCTTCTCCAGAACGATTTGTGCTCCCTTCTTTTTTAAATGCCATTTCTAAAGTAAATTTAAGTATGGCTGTTGTTGATGAAGCTCACTGTGTCGTGTCTTGGGGACATCATTTTAGACCAGAATATGCTGAAATTGGAAAATTTTTATCACAGTTACAACCCCCGCGTATTTTAGCAATTACGGCAACAGCAAGTCGCAATAGCCGCCTGGATATTATAAAAAAAGTATTTCCTGAAAACACAAATGTATATGAATACACATCGAATCCTCTAGGTGAAAATATTATTGTGGAAAGTCACCGTGTTTTTTCAAATCAGGAACAATGGGATAAACTTGTTGAAACTCTCCAAGAAACCAAATCTAAAAAAACTCTTGTCTATTTTCAAACGAGAACACTTTGTGAAGAATCTGCTCGAAAATTAAAAAAAATTAAAATTCATTCTGTGGTTTATCATGCGGGTCTTCCTAAAAATGAACGTAAAAATACGGAGCAATATGTTCAGGAGGCAACACAAAAAACGGTTATTTGTGCGACAACCGCATTTGGAATGGGTGTAGACATTCAAGGCATTCAATTGGTTGTTGTCTTTGGATTTCCTGGAAATATAGAAGAGTTTTTTCAAATGTTAGGACGCGCCGGACGCGGGGGGGAATCCTCACGGGGCTTGTTACTTTGGACGGGAGCCGATCCCATTCGCCGCGAATATCAATTTAAAGCCACATTTCCAGAACCCTCCTTATTTTTAGAACAATGCGCACAATATATGAAATTTATGCCAAATTCTTTTGGTGAAAGCTGCTTCGTATTAAAACAAGATTTATTAAACACAACAAAAATAAATAAATCTGAAAACAGACTTCGCAAACTTGAAAATATGTTTGCTGTTTTAAGAATATGCAGTGCTCTAGAAGACACACGGGCAGGAGAAACATATTATTCTATCAGACTATCAATAAATAAAAGTTTTGTGGACTTATTGGGGCAACTTCCCGTAGGCTTAACAAAACGACGCAAAGTTTTAGAAGGAATTGTCAATCTGGTTGAAAAGTCATGGTTATCATTGAAAGGGGCTCAAATTACTGTTCCTTTAAAAATGTTACAAGATGCTTGTGAACTCGGTGCAGAAAGCTGTGAACAAGTTTTTTTGCACTACCAAGATCAAAAAAATATTTCTTTTGCTAAAATAAGTCATGAAGATGCAAAAAATGGAGTTATCTTGAAAAATGGTTACATATATTTACAAAAAGAAATACCCAAATATATTTCAGCACGAAATCATTTTCACGCAAGCTTGCGCGAACTTGAGAAGTTGTCTAAATCGACAACATGTAGACTTGCAGCCAGTTTCGAATTTTTTGCTTCTCGTGCTATTCAAGGCGCTACAAAAAACATTTGGCGTTGCATGCAATGTGATATTTGTATTAGAAAGAGGATGGAATGAAAAAAACTAAATCAACTGCGACCACAACCTCTCTCACTCAAAAAATCCTTGAGCAAAGAGACGAACACTTTCCTGTTAATTTAAAAATAAAAAGAAGTGCCCTTCGTTTTCGGCGACTCAATACCGAAGAAGTCTACCGCACCTGCGAACAAAAACTTGTCGAATTAGATAAGCACAAAAGAAGTGAACCTAATTACGACATTATTTCGCAAGTCCGAGCTGTAAGAGCCATTAATCTCGGTTTAGGAATACAAAAACCAGGATATAATATTTATGTCGCAGGTGTTCAAGGCACAGGCAAAACCAGCGTCATTCGATCTTTTCTTAAAAAAACAGCCGAAACTTGCCCCACTCCTGGGGATTGGATTTACGTCTATAATTTTAAAAATCCAGAATCGCCCCATGCCATGGAGCTGAAAACAGGCATTGCCAAGCGTTTTAAAAAGCAAATGGATGAACTCATGGAGCAGCTCACAGTTGAACTGGTCGATGCTTTTCAATCAGAAGAATATGAAACCAATGTCAATTCGACCGTAAATGCGAGTAATGAAAAAAAAGCAAAATTATTCAGCGAACTGGAAAAAACAGCAAAAACAAAAAACTTCGGCGTTAAATCGACAAGAATGGGAATTGTTACTGTTCCTATTGTCGAAGGAAAACCTTTAAGTGAAAAAGACTATTCCGAATTAAGTGATGAACAAAAAGAAAAAATAGAAGCGGAACGCAATTTACTTGAACCTGAGGTATTAGACTTTGCCAGAAAAGTGCGTTCCATTGAAAATGATACTAAAAATAAATTAGAAGAATTACAATCGGAATTAGGTGATTATGTTGTCAGCCAAGCACTTATTCCGTTTTTAAAAGAATATGAATCACAAAAAAATGTGCTTGAATATTTAGATGAAGTTAAGAAACATCTTCTTGAAAATTTAAATGACTTTTTACCTGATGAAGAGGATGTGGAAGGGGAAGGCGAAGACTCCGTAACACCCTCATCATATCATTTGAAAAAAGGTGATCCTCATTTACCTTATCGTATTAATGTTTTTGTCGATAATACAGAAATAAAAGGCGCTCCCATTATTATCGAAAATAATCCTACTTTTTATAATTTATTTGGAAAAATTGAAAAAAATATTGAATATGGTGTTTACACAACTGATTTTAAAATGATCAAAGCAGGCTCCTTAGCTCGTGCTAATGGTGGTTACCTTGTTCTCAATGCTCTTGATATTCTTCGCGCACCCCAAGTTTGGGATACCTTAAAACGCGTCATGAAAAATCAAAAATTATTTATTGAAGATTTAGGAGAGCAATACAGTATTTTAGCGACTAGCGGACTGCGCCCCGAACCTATTCCTCTCAATGTAAAAATCATTTTAATTGGATCGGATTGGATTTATCGCATGCTATATCAGCATGATGAAGATTTTAATAAAATATTTAAAATTAAAGCTGATTTTGATGCACAAATGGATCGCTCTCAAAAAACAATTGACAATTATGTTGAATTTATTTCGACCCGCACAAAAGTCGAAAATCTGTTACCTTTTGATGAGAGTGGCATTGCCGCCATTGTCGAATTTGGCAGCCGCATTGTTGATGACCAAGATAAGTTAACAACTCGATTTAGTCTGATTAAAGACATCACAATCGAAGCTGATTTTATGGCAAAGGAACAAAAAAATAAAAAAATCGCACGTTCCCATGTAGAAAAAGCGATTGATGAACGCTATGCCCGCTCTGCCGCCATTGAAGATCATATTATTGAAATGCTGGAACGTAAGGACATCATCATTTCTACAAATTCAAGACGTGTTGGTGAAATCAACGGACTTGCAGTTTACTCATTAGGCGATCTTTCTTTTGGTGTTCCGACAAGAATTACCTGCCGCACTTATAAAGGCAAGCCCGGAATTTTAAATATCGAAAGAGAAGCATCCCTATCCGGCAAACTTCATAACAAAGGGGTTAGCATTTTAACCAGCTGGATTAATGCGACTTTTGCTAGAAAATCACCGGCTAATGTGGCGGCCACTATTTGTTTTGAACAAAATTATAACGGAGTCGATGGAGATTCGGCAACATTGGCTGAGCTTTGCCTCATACTCTCTTCCATTGCAAATATTCCAATAGATCAAGGCATTGGCATTACGGGATCGGTAAATCAATTTGGCGAAATACAGCCGATTGGTGGTGTCAACGAAAAAATTGAGGGCTTTTTCAAAACCTGTAAATTGCATGGTCTCACAGGACGAAATGGCTGTATTATTCCCGTACAAAATATCAAACATCTTATGTTGAATCGCGAAGTACGCGAGGCCATTGAAAAAGAACAATTTCATATATGGCCTGTTTCGAAAGCAGAAGAAGCTTTTGAATTATTAACAGGTTTCTATTCGGGAACATGGGACGAGAAAAAAGGCCGCTTTGAAGAAGGCAGTGCCTTTGATAAAATTTATAAAATGTTGCATCAAAAAAGTGAGGACAAAAAAGAAAAGATAAAGAAAAAAACGGCCACTAAAAAACCTAAAGTAACAAGAAAAAAATCAACGCGTAAAAATTTGGTATAAAAAATGAGTTTAACGAGTAAAAATCAACTTATTTTACAAAATTTATTTGAGCTTCGTAAAGTGCATTCCGTATCCGAAAGATTATCATCGGGAAGAGTTTTTTACATTGATATGTTGATGGGACTTTGCGATGCTTCGGGTGTAATTTGGCCCGTAGGCATAGGTCAACATTTAGAAAAAGAACTCCTTAATGAAGGAAGTATAATTACTTTTAAATGTAAAATAATGCGCACAAACCCGCAAGCAGAGCTTAAATATGACGACAATTATTTTATTATCATTAATGAATTGATAAATAAAACCACTTCTTTAAGCTCATGGGAAAATGCGCTTATTCCCTCGCCACTTCCCAATAAAGAAGAAATAGAATCACAAAATAAATTATTTAATCAAAATATTAAAGTAACAAATTTTTACACTTCGCCTGTTGCTAAACGTCTCAAATCGATCAAACAACGAAACAGCAGCCTCGATCGCGTGCATCTTTTTTTTAAAAATAGAGGATTTGTCAATATAGAAACACCCACATTAGTACCCAGTGGTGGTGTTGAAGTTTACTTAAATCCTTTTCATACAGAATATGAAGATCATCGTGGTCATAAATGGAAATTACAATTACCTACAAGCCCTGAGTTTGCCCTCAAAAAATTAATGGTCGAAGGAACTCATAAAATTTTTCAGCTTTCCCGAGCTTATAGAAATAATGGAGAAGTCTCAAAACATCATGAACCGGAATTTGTTATGCTAGAATGGTATCGTGCCCAAGGAACTTTGCAAAATATGATGGAAGACACACAAAATCTTGTGGAAACTTTGGCATATTACTTGGGAACACATTTAGAAATTCCTAAGCAGTGGCCTGCATTTCGTGTAGATAAATTATTCCAAGATATTTTGTCTATTTCACTTGAACACGTTCAAAATACCGAACAATTTTATTTAAAAGCAAAAAATTTAAGCCCTTCTATTACAAAAAATGATGATTGGGACACTCTTTTTTATAAACTTTTTATGGAAAAAATTGAACCTTTTTTGGAAAAGCAAAAAGCCTGTTTTGTAACACATTATCCTATTCAAATGGGAGCTCTGGCAGCGCAAGAAAGAGTAAAAAGCAATCGTTCTTTAGAACAAAATGACAGTATTGAAAATGAAACAAAGCCCTTTGTCGAAAGAATGGAAGCCTTTTTGTATGGCGTTGAAATCTGCAACGGTTATCTTGAACTCAGTGATGCTAAAAACTTAAGTGAACGCTTCCAAAAAACTCTCTCGGCACGTCCCGAACTTCAACAGGATCCTCTTTTTGAAAATGCGATGGAGTTTGGACTTCCCCCATGCTCAGGAAACGCTTTAGGAATCGATAGAGTTATTGCACTTCTTTTGGGTCAAAAATCTATTTCCAGCTTGTATCCTCTCCCCTTTTTAAGCCAGTTTCCCAAAGGAACTGTGGCTTGGGAATAAGCAAATTTGACATCGACAAAAATAATGGCAAAAAAAATTGCCTCCTTGCAAAAGATTCTCAACAAAATTTTACCCACATGCTAAAATAAAAAAGTCGCTATGGCGGAAAAGTTTTAATTTTGAGATATGGATTTGATATGACTCCACCCAACATGCAACCTACTGTTTTTTCTAAGAGATTCCAGACTCTCGCACGCTGGGTCGTGGTGATTGTGTTATGGCTGATTATCGGTTCGATTGCCATTGGCAAAGCGGGGATTTCAAATTTCATGGAATTAATTCATGAAAGAGATGTTCTCAATCAAGCCATTATGGAACTAGAAATTCAAAATCAAGGTCTTGAAGAAAAAATTGCAAAATTAAAAACATCCCCAGAAAGACAGTTGCGTTACTTAAAAGAAAGCTTTGGTTACGTTGAACAAGATGAATACGTTTTTCAATTTAACACAAAGTCCTCTTTCTCATTTGGATCGCATCCTAAAAATTCTAATAATTCTGTAATTTCTGCAGAAGCAAATCCATAATTTTAATTATATCTTTTAATACTACTTTTCTTAAGTTAACTTTTTTTAAACATAGCGATCGCTTTTAATCTTTGTTGATCATGCTCTACAATAGGTTTGGGATAGGATAAATCTCCAGAATTTTTATGATGCGAAAAAAGATTCCAAGTCACTTTATAGGGAGTATGAATATTTTTATTATCTAAATGACTGAGCTCAGGGCATAATTTACGAATAAATTTGCCTTCAGGATCAAACTTAAGTGATTGAGATTCAGGATTAAATACTCGAAAATAAGGTTGTGCATCACAACCTGTAGAGGCAGACCACTGCCACCCCCCATTATTTGAAGACAGATCATAATCCAGAAGCTTTTCAGCAAAATACTGCTCACCTTTTCTATAATCGATAAGCAAATCTTTTGTTAAAAAAGATGCCACGATCATGCGCAAACGATTGTGCATCCAACCTGTTTCATTTAAATGTCTCATGGCGGCATCGACAATAGGAAATCCTGTCTGTCCTTTTGTCCATTTTTCAAAAAACTCTTCGTTATTTTCCCAGGGAATATCTTTAAGATCTTTTTTAAAAGGCATACTTTCAACGTGAGGAAATTCAGACAAAATCATTTTATAAAACTCACGCCAGATGAGTTCGTTAATCCATATTTCAGCTCCCTTTGACTTATATTGGAAAGCAAAACGGAAAGCCTCTCGAATTGAGATCGTACCAAATCGCAAATGAACTGAAAGATTTGAGGTGTCATTATTTGAAAAATAATCCCGATTTTCAGAATAATCATTTATTTTAGAAATAAATTGCTTTATTTTTTCAAGAGCACCCTTTCTTCCTGTTGCTAACCAAAGAGTGGCAGGCGAAAAACCCACTTCTGTTAACTTCCATGAAAAGGGAACAGTATGAATATTTTCTTTATTAATAAACTTTTTAAAATCAAAAGAATAACAATTAAAATCGTTTTCGTGGGCTTTTTTTAACCATTCATTTTTGTAAGGAGTATAAACCACATAAGGAAGATTATTTTGCTTTACAACTTCGGTACCTTCAAAAATAACTTGATCTT
The DNA here is from genome assembly GCF_001907975.1 of Silvanigrella aquatica. Taxonomy (NCBI): domain Bacteria; kingdom Pseudomonadati; phylum Bdellovibrionota; class Oligoflexia; order Silvanigrellales; family Silvanigrellaceae; genus Silvanigrella; species Silvanigrella aquatica. Next base: position 1,448,767 of record NZ_CP017834.1, on the reverse strand, counting down.
TAACAGAAATAAATTGAATATTTAAATCTTTTAATTTTGTTTTAACTTTATAATCTCTTTGAATTGAATAATTTTCATAATCATTACTCGTAAAAACGCAATCCGCTTTAAATTCTTGCGCTAATTTTGGAATTTCAACAGTAGGATCACCAATACGTACGACTAATGATTTTCCATATGTCTTAAGCTCCTCTTCCATTTCTTTTAAAGATTCAAAAATAAAATAAACTCTTTTATCTTGCTTATCAACCAGTGTTGACAATATTTTTGTATCAAAAATAAAAACAGGAACAATGGTTTTGGAGCATAAACAAGCTTTATCTAATGCAGCATTATCAACAAAACGCAATTCACGACGAAACCAAACGATTGAATTATTAAATTCCATTCATTACTCCAAAGCAATATCATATGAGTTTTCAAGTTATCATATATAAAGCAACCATTAATGCTCTAGATAAACATTTTTCATTATGCTAAAAACAGATTATTTTAGCAATCAGACCTGAAAGGATTTCTATGCTACAAATGAATGTTGACGGATTTGAAGTCTATGAATTTCCTGCGCCAAACGAGAGCAGCACAAAAAATGCTCTTTTTTTTGCACATGCAAATGGCATTCCTGCTCAAACATACAAATCCTTATTTGAAAAAATGGCTCAACAATTAAACTGTTTAATTATCAGCTACGATATGAGAGGAATGGGAAGATCACAGATACCCGATCTTATCTCTGAAAATCTGAATAATACCGGCGCCTGGGAGCAACTTACAAAAGATCATATTCAATTGTTTTTAAAAATAAAATCACTGAAAAGTGAAAAATTGAATTGGATTCTGGCAGGACACAGTTTAGGAGCATGGCTTTCGCTTCTTGCATCTAAAGAACTTCACAATTATAAATTATTCCTTCTTGAACCACCCATATTAGCACCTAAAATTATTTTACAATGGACGATTATTGCGCTTTTAAAGAAACGTCATTTAAGTCCTCGAGGACAAAGAGTTAAAAGACGGAAAACACAATTTCCTTCTTTAAAAATTGCTTTCAATGAATTAAAAAAAAGTTCACTTATGAAACATTGGGATGATGAAGTTATTTCTGACTATATTGAAGGCTCTTTTCAGGAGCAAACTCCTGGCGGACAAATTACTTTACGCCATGACCCCGCTTGGGAAGCCCTCATGTTCGAAGAATATCCTATTGGAGCTTGGTGGGCTTTTTTAAAAATCCCTTTTCAAATTCGTACAAAAATTCAACCTCTATTTTTTGTGGGAAGCAAAAGCGACACTTGCAACCCCAATGCAAAATTTTGGGTAAGCTGCTTTTTTCCAAAATTAAAATGGATTGAACTTCCCGATGGAACTCATATGTTTCCTCTTGAAAGACAAATGGAAACTATCTCTTTAATAAAAAGCAACTTATTGGATTCTTAATTGGAGCATAAATTTTTTATTTTTTTTATCCATCTTACTTCAGACATCTTGTAGAAAATCAAATAATGCATTAGATCATTCAATGCATTATATTTTATTTATAACAAAGGAAACAATTGCAATTATGAATTTTCATCCCGCAATAGATATCACAAAGAATGAAGAATATTACGATGGCGTTTACAAAATGATCGATTCTTATCTTTCTTCAGAAACAGATTGGCTCGCTCAAATTTGTAACGTAACGGCATTGCTTTACGAATCACTTCGCGAAATAAACTGGCTAGGATTTTATTTACTGAAAGAAAAAGAATTAATTCTGGGTCCCTTTCAAGGAAAAATGGCCTGTACACGCATTGCTTTAGACAAAGGGGTCTGCGGTGCAGCAGCCACCCAATTAAAAACCTTGCGCGTGGATAACGTTCATAAATTTGAAGGTCACATCGCTTGTGATAGCGCCACATTTTCTGAATTGGTCATCCCCTTATTTTATCCCAATCGAAAACCTGCTATTGAAACTCTCATTGGTGTTTTAGATATCGATAGTCCCGTATTTGCGCGATTTTCAGAAACTGATCAAAAAGGATTAGAAAAAATTGCCGAACTCATTAGCAGTAAAATTTCTTTTCCAAACGCACCAAAACTTTTTGAGTAACAATATATTTAAATGATATAGGATTAAAATAAACCATGGATGATTCCTATTCTAAATTCATAAACAATTATGCTTTAAATTTTTTTTCCTCAGATAACATAAAAATGCTTATAATAATAAGCCTTACAATTATATTAATGATTTTTATTTGTGAAGTTTTATATATACTCACATATCGAAGAGCCTTCAAAGCTATGAAGTCTGAATATGCTATAAAACGAACCTGGATTATATGGCTCACTCTTATTCCTTATTTTGGATTTTTTTGGGTTATATATCTCACTTATCAAGTCAAAAAGGGAACTACTCTGACCCTAAAAGATTGCAATTCCAAGATTAAAAGCAATGGTGGATTTTACTGGTTATTAATATCCTATTTCTGCTTATTATTTTATTATATTGTTCTATTTACTTCTAGTATACAAAATATGAGTATTATGAAAATTATTATAATGGGAATTTTTTCTCTACTAGGTGGCGTTTTTTTAATTATGCATTGGATTGAATTATTTCAAGTAAAAACTTTTCTAAATATAGCCAAAGAGAATGCCCCAAAAATTCAAGAAACGGAGTTTTCAAAATTGAATTAATTTTTTATTATTTTTTAAAATTATTTATAAGTCTATAAATATATTTTCAATTTTAGAGATTAAATCTTGATCATGAAGCTTTTTAAAGCGATTCAGGTATCGATTTTGACAGGGAGTATGACCTGAATAAATTTCATCTGGAATTGTTTGCGTCATAAAGCGAATACAATTGAGTCGCATAAGATCTAAAAAATATACTGAAGTTAAGTTAAATTTTAAAATTCCAAGAAATGATTGCATCCATTGCAAATTAAATACTTCTAAAGTATCGACAGAAAATTCCATGGCGCCAATAACTAAATCGTTTACCATATTGCCATAATAAACATCACCAAAATCAATAATACCTACTATTTTATTTTTCTTAAGAAGAATATTTTCAAAAAAATAATCTCCATGAACCAAACCTTTTTCATTTTTTTCTAACCAAGAATCGATTTTTATATTTGCAAAAAAATTTTCTATTTCATGAAAATATGAGTAATCAATTTGTGATAAAAATTTATTTTTAAAATTTATAAACATATTATGAATAGATTTAATATCATTAATTGGAGTTTTATTTTTTGTCTCATATTGAGATGAAATTTTAAAAAAATTAGATAGTAAAATTGCGGCCTCTTGCGCCAAATAATTAGATAAATCAACTTGCTTTGGACTTTTTCCATCAATTATTTCATAGGCAAAAAAACACAGTTCATTTATTTTTTTTACAAAACATCCATTATTGAAGGGAAGTAGCTTTGGAACAGATAACTTTCTATCATAAAAATACAAAAGAGCTTCAACTTCAAAAATATTTGCTCTTTTGAATATGAAGTACGGTAAGTGCGAATCAAAATATCATTTTTTTCTTTAGTATGAACAATAAAGTTTGATGCTACCACTCCTTCCTGAGGAATTTGAATAAAGCCACACTGGGTTAGACCCCATTCATTTTTAATAATAGACTCAATAACATTATTGTTTAGCGGATGAAATGTGCTCCCTTTATCCAAATGATTCATAATTATTCCTTCCTTTAATGAATCGAGCTCAAATTGCTGAAAGTTAAATATTAATTTACAAAATTTTACTTAAACATCAAAATTATTAAAATATTTATGAGTTCACAAATTGCCATTTGGAAAAAATAATTTCCGCATTATTTTTAAGCAAAAAACAGTCGTTATTCAATGCCCCATACGAATGTAAATTTTGATTATCGATTGATATCTTTTAAAAAATATCTTATTTTTAGAAGTAAAAGGTTTCCAAACTCATTTGCAATAAGGGAATAAATTTGTACACTCAAATTAATAAAATATTCATGATAAGCTTATTTCTTTTGCATAAAACACTCATAGCCTCTTATTTAGTAAATATCTCAGATAATGTCCCACCACAATCAGGGCTCAATGAAAAAAATATCCCTGAAGGACTTATAATTGAACTTTCAAAGAGTATTTTTAAAGAGGTAAATTTTAGTGCTTATCCTTTAGCAAGAGCACTTGAAACGACACAAAAAGAAAAAGATAGCCTTTTATTTGTTTCAAGAACTCAAGAAAGGGAAAACAATTTTTATTGGCTCGATAAAATATATTCTACAGAAGTTTATATATATGTGAATTCAGGATGGATAAAAAAGAATGGAAGTAGTTTAAATAACATAAATAATTTAGGTGTTATTTATGGTTCCTCACTCATTCAAATTTTGAAACAAAAAAATTTTAGAGGTGAAATTTCTACAGTCTATTCAAACGATCAAAATTTAAAAAAGCTTTCTTCAGGAAGAATTAATGGATGGATTGAAGGCCAGATTATAGCAGAATATATTATAAAAAAAGAAAAAATGAGTTCAAAAAAATTTGAGAAAATTGGGCCTATATTTGAAAACTATACCTGGATTGCAACATCAATTAAATCTAATGAAAAATTTATAAAACAATCTAAAAAAATGATTGAGAAATTTAAAAAAGGTGAAGACTACAAAGTCATTTTGAAAAAATTCAGTGCTAAAAATGTTTAAATTATTGGTAATCTATTAAAAATCATTATTACATTGGTAACCTATAAATAATATTAATTTTTTTAAAGAAATTTCATTTACAAATTTAAATTATTTTATTAAGCCCAATTTTGTTTATCCATTTCTTAATTTTTCTATATGGAATAGATTGAAAACTTCCCCTCCAAATAACAGGATGTTACCATGAACAAAAGGCTATTGTCGACTCTCCCTTTATTTCTAATACCAATACAAAATTTATACGGAATAAACATTCACGATCTTGAAAATAACACATCCCAGGAGTGGCAGCAAACATTTGATAAAAAACCTGAAGTTTCTTCAGATCAAGGATCCATTGCCAAAGAAAAATGGAATAAATTTCAAATAGTTATTACTAACTTTTTGAAATATAAAGAAACTTCTGAGAAAATAAATTTAAATTTAAAATCAAATTTAATTAAAAATTATTTCGCCCCACTGCAAAAAATTATTTTGCAATACCATGCAAGTCTTATACTTTTAGAGGAAACAGATAAGAAATATTTTTATAATGCATACCAGGGAAAATCAGCAGAAATTGTTTTTAATGAAACCATGCAAAATATTGAGCCACTTCTTATTCAGCTCATTAATCAATCTTTTTATTCCGTTTTATCGATTTATGCTCAACAAAATCATCATTTATTTCAATCTATTCAATTTAATTCATGGATTAAAGCTTACTGGCCTACTCTCAATAGTGAACATAGAGCAGGATTCGAGCCATCTCATTATTATTTAAACTCGACTCAATCTTTATTTGATGAGGAATTATTTAATTCATTTATTGAGCTTGGCGATGAAAGTCATTATGATTTTAAACAAACAGAATCTATATTTGAAGAATACTGGAATAATGCCAATATTAAGCCTTCAATAATATGGAATAATAAAACACAATATTACAAATTTAAATATAATAATAATTCCGATTTAATTGATTTATATTTAAAAATAAATGAAATACCAAGAAGTCAATATATAGATTTTATTAAAACGCAAAAAACACTCTCAGAAGTAAGAAATAGCTCTATTGATTTTTATCAAAATATATTAGAAAAAATTGAGAAAATGGATCGTAATATTGACAATAAAAAAAATAAAAATCAATATTTATCGTTTCAAAATAGTGGAATTAAAAGTTCAAAAATTCAATCAAAATCATTAAATAAGTGTATTTCAATTTCTAAAAATAGGTTATTAAGAATAAATATAGACTATGATTATGTAAATGGAATTTCATTAAAAGCAACTCCATGTATTTTTAAGGACAAATCTCAGGATTGGATTTTTATAAAAGAAAAAAGCAACTCAGCTGAATTTAAAATTTATTCCGCACTGTATACTGGATACTGTATAGATGATTCCAATTTATATGGCAAAAGCATAACAAAGTGTCATCCAAAAAATCAAAGTCAAATTTGGTATTTAAATTCAAATGAAAATGTATTGATTAATAAATTGACGAATTCCATATTAAAAATTGATAATCTAGATGAAAATCAAAATTGGCAGTCAAATAATTATTTAGTGAATAAACAAAATCTTATTTTATCTTCATTGATACATGGAAGTGAAATTTACAGCAGTAAAGACTGGCAAAAGACAGAGGTCATGCTTCCTGAAATTGCCAATGCCATTTATATTAGTTTATTTATAAATCAGTATCACTTGGAAAATAAATCTAATTGGTTTTTTAATAAAGTAATTAAAATGAATTGGTTTGATAATTTAACTTCTGTTTCTCAAAAAACCTTAGTTAAATTATCAAAATATAAATATTCAAATATTTCAAACTATGAAATTCAAGAGTTACTGAATGAATTAAAAAATTCAAGCAAGGGAATAACAAATGTTCAAAAATTTAAAATTTCTCTTTTAGGAATAAAAATATCAAATTTAAAAAATAAATATATATATAGTATTGAGTCTTCGCATTTAAATTTGCAAAATGAATTTTCTCAATTTTATAAATCACAATTTATTTCTCAAACTCAAGATCAAAACAATATTACAACAAAATCCCTTATCCCTGTTGCAACAGTACCTTTAATAAACGAACCACCTTATTATGAAGATACTTATTTTAGAATTAAAGACTTCTTTGATATAGTTGAAAAAAATGACGGTAAATTAACTAATCTTAATAATAATCGAATTCCAACATATAGAGAAGTTTGGGATAAATGGATAGAGGGTGAATGGGATCCTTCTCCTGAATTTGAACAAATTCATCAAGATATTTCAAATTTAAAGCAAGAAATTCCTGAATCCGATTTTGATAATGTCTTTCGTATGGCTGAAGATAGTCGTGTTTTTGAAACACTAAAAAATCAGGGAAGTCCCCTACGTATAAGTGATGAAGCGTCTTCTTCAGACTACAATGCCTTTCCAGCTGAAGAAATGAGTTTAGGAGATGATTCTGCTATAGCTGCTGACTTAAATGAATTTGAAGAAATGGCTGAAATTGTAGAAATGATTAATGATTTAGAAATATTAGTTAATAATGTGCATATCAGTATACAAACGGCAAGTGAAATTGCGACCACAACAACCTCAATAGAATCAATTGTAATTGGCGCCCTATTACCTGAATTAGGTTAATTAATATTAAAATTATCTAAAGGAAATTTTTTATATGAATAAAAAATTAATACTACTTCTCCCTATTTCGCTATTTTTAATTCAAAATACTCATGGTATTAGTGTTGAAGAAGCACAAAGTTATAATTTAGAAGAGCAAGAAAGAAAGAAAAATGAATTGCCCAAAGCAACTGATCAAGGATCCTTAGCGCATGAAAGATGGACAAAATTTGATAAGATAAAAGTTCAATTTGAAAGCTATAAAAATATTCATGAGAAAATAAATTCAAATTCAAGAAAAATGCTGGATACAATTTATTTTAAATCTATTAAAGAGAAGCTATTAGAATATTACGCAAGTTTAATTATTATTGAAGAACTTGATAAAAAATATTTTGATGCCATATATCAAGGAAAAAACTCTCAATCCGTGTACTTAGAAACTATTGCACAATTAGATTATTCATTTATTCAATGTATTAATCAATCAATATATTCTTATCTTTCCTCTTTTGAAAAAAAACACCCTACTATAATAAATAAAATTGAATTCTATTCTTGGTTTAAAGCCTACTTTCCAAGTATGAATAATGAGTATAGAGCGGGATTCGAACCTGCGCACTATTTTTCAGATTCTTTTGACACATTATTTTCTCAAGAAATATTTAAACCATTTTTGTTACTAACTGAAAATGAAAAATATGATTTTAAAATTTCAGAAATAAGTTTTGGAGAGCACTGGAATAACGCAAATTTAAAACCATCACTCTCAAATATAACTACACAAAAAAAATTTCAATTTAAATTTAGTAATTCTCCGCAAATGATTGAAGAATTTTTAAATGCAAACCAATATCCATCTTTAAAAATTATAGCTAGTTTAAAATATAAAAAATCACTTACTCAACTTAAATTAAGTACAAATGATTTTTATTCTTCAATTTTAAAATTATTAAATTCAACTCCAAATAAATCAAATATTTTGAACTCTAAAAAAAATAGTGCTATTACAAATAATTTAATATGGAGTCAGCAATTTAATACTAACTATTTACAACCTCATAAAATAACTTCTTCATTTGACAAAAATTGCCTGACAATATCTGATTCAAATGATATGAGTATTTTTTATTACTTATTTTCTAAACAATTTCCTTCTAATCTTTTTCTCAATTCGTCTTCATGCTCTATTACAGATAAATCTCAAGATTGGATCATTGTTTTTGAAAAAATGCGGTATAAAGGGTTTAGAATTTATTCGGCGATGTATCCAGGATATTGCTTAGAAGAAGACACTAATTATAGTTTTACTTTAAACAAATGCGATAGAGAATCAAAAAAACAAATATGGATTTATAATAAATTACCTACAAAATTAAATGCATTAATTAATTCTAAATCTAATAAATTATTACAAATAACTGATGACATAAATGATCAAACTTGGATGTTTCAATATAAAAAGTCAAATTTAGACCATGTTTTATATTATCTTATAAATAAAAAATATTTTTATACATCAAGAGATTGGTATCACGGAAATAAAATTAAAAGAGATTTACCCTTCGTCATAAACGCTGCTTTATTTATTAATAAGTATAATTTAATGAGTCATTCTGATCATTTTTTTAATAAAATTATACTCACAAAATGGTTTCAAAATTTTGATTATAAAACTAAAGAAATTATTATTAAAATTGCTAAAAATAAGTTTTATGAAATTTCGGAAGATGATATTATTGAAACGTATCAAAAACTAAATTCCGAATTTAAATCAAGTAATAGTAAAACACAAAATAATAAGAATTTAATTTTAAAAAATATGAATGAAATTACATTAAATGAATTAATAAGGAATTCTTTAATAATACATTCCAATAAAAAACCCAAAAAAATAGATAAATTATCTAATAATATTCAAAATTCAATATTAGAAATAAATAATTCTTTATTAAGATACAATAATGATGAAAAATTATCCCCCTATAAAGTTTCTCTATTTCAATCTTATGTTCCACTTTATATCGTTCCTAATGAGGAAGAAGCCGTCTTTGATCGCTTAGATCCCTTTTTAAGAAGATTTTTTGATATGGTGGATGAATGCGATCATTGGTTGCCTGACTATAACAACGGTAGAATGCCCACCTATAGACAGGTATGGGATAATTGGTCGAATGGATCTTGGGATCCCGATGCCGAATTTCAACAATTGCTTGAAGATACTTCTGAAATGAGAACACAATTAACACCAAATCAATTTACAAATATCTTTAAACGCATTCATGAGTTGACCCTCCGTGATTACTCCGAAGATGAAATGAGCTCTTCGTCATTTGATATCCAATCAATTGAAACTGATTTGTCCTCTTTATATGAAGATGAGTCTGAGCTGAGTTTTTGGAGTACCGATGTAAACTCACCAATTATTTTTGAACCCGATGATTTAATAGAGCCCATTACAGAACTCATGGAAGATGCGGAATATTCCCTTATTGACTTAGAATCCTTTATCAATGCAAATGAAATTACCTCATTTTCAACTTCACTTGAAACAACATCTGTAAGTACAATAATGACAATAATTCCTACTATTACTGGTCTATAATTATGATTTAAAATTCTTTTTTAGACGGTTTTTTAAAGTAACTTCTTTTTTTAAATTTCAAATTATCTTATTTTAAATTTATTTAAAATTCTACAATTTTTTAAATCAAAAATTTAATTTCTTTTATTTTGAAAATATGGTAACAGATTCTTGAAATTTAAATGAAAGGGAGACATATGCAGAAAGTATTTTCCAATTTTTCCCCCACTACGGGAAAAAAAATATGTGACATTGAAATTTCTCAACCTCATCAAATCGATTCGGCCCTACAAAAAGCGCAGTTGGGCTTCCAAACTTGGTCTTCCATGAGTGGTTTAGAACGCTCAAAAATTCTCTATAAGGCAGGACAAATAATCCGTTCGCGAATGCACGAATTGGCGCAAATTGAAGTACTCGATACGGGCAAACCTATGCAAGAAGCACTGGAAACAGATATACCGACCTCCGCCGATGCCCTAGAATATTTCGCGGGCATTGCTCCCACCATTTCAGGCTCACATATTCAACTTGGAAAATCTTTTGCCTACACCCGCAAAGAGCCATTGGGAATTTGCGCAGGTATAGGGGCATGGAATTATCCTTTTCAAATTGCTTGTTGGAAATCGGCACCTGCTTTAGCATGTGGCAATGCTATGATTTTTAAACCCTCCGAATTAACCCCTCTCTCAGTAAATAAATTGCAAGAAATTTATTTAGAAGCAGGACTTCCTGAAGGCGTTTTTCAAGTTGCACAAGGCGGCCGTGAAGTTGGTGAGTATTTAACGTTACATCCTCAAGTTAAAAAAGTATCTTTAACTGGATCCCATGAAACGGGCAAAAAAATAATGGAAAATGCCGCAAAAAGTTTAAAGCATGTGAGTCTTGAACTTGGCGGAAAATCTCCTTTAATTATTTTCGATGATTGTGATTTAGACAAAGCTGTTGCTATTGCCATAAATGCTAATTTTTATACCCAAGGTGAAATTTGCTGTAACGGAACACGCGTCTTTATTCATCATAAAATAAAAGATAAATTTATCGATAAATTATTAACCCGTGTTGCCAAAATTAAAGTAGGAGATCCCTTCGATCTCACCACTCAAATGGGATCACTTATAAGTCGTGATCATTTGTTTAAGGTAATGTCCTATATTGAGTCGGGAATAAAAGAAGGCGCAAAACTTTTAATTGGCGGAAAGCAACCGGAATGGAGCCCCAGTGAAATTCATTTTGCCAACGGAAATTTTATTTTGCCTACGGTTTTTGCAGAATGTCATGACGAAATGTCTCTTGTAAAAGAAGAAATATTTGGCCCTGTGATGTCCCTTCTTGAATTTAAAGAAGAAGCTGAAGTTATTGAGCGCGCCAATAGCACTAAGTATGGTTTAGCCGCTGGCATTATTACAAATGATATTAAACGCGCTCATAGAGTCATAGAAAAAATAGAAGCGGGAATGTGTTGGATTAATAATTATAACTTAACACCAGTTGAAATTCCTTTTGGTGGTTTTAAAGGCTCGGGTTTTGGCAAAGAAAATGGTCTGGCCGCTATAGAACACTACACTCAATTGAAAACAGTTTATGTTGATATGACATAAACTGTTTTCTAAAATCCAATTCCAAATTTTTTAAATTAAGGATTGCCACAAATCATACGAACACCATTTAAGGCGGTATCATCACCATCACCTTGCGGTCTTTCAACACGGGTTACGAGCCCAATTATAACTTGTCCCGCAGGGCAAGTATAAAAAGGACTCCAATCACCCCAATGCGTATTGGCTTGCGCACGGGCAATAGAATTATTGCTGCAAAGTAATTGTACATCATTAGCGGCACTGTCATCTCCGTCACCTTGCGGCCTCTCAATTTGAATTTGAAAACCCGTTGCAGGGCCATTGCAATTGCCTTCATAACCCCAATTCCCCCAAGGACCTTGAGAGCTTGTTACAATTGAACCCCCATTGCAACGCAAACCTATTCCGTTAAGACCCGTATCGTCACCTCTCCCTTGAGGCGCCTCTGATTTTAAAATGTAGCTAGAAACGTATTGTCCCGCAGGACAAGTTTGAGCAGAACCCCAATCACCCCAAAATCCATCAGTTGCGGGATTATTATACGGAGCATAAAAAGGCAAATCAGGCAAATAGGTATTAGCGAACGCGCCATTGGAAAGAGCTACAATACAAAGTACGGGAAATATTTTTTGAAACATATCTGTCCTCTATTAAAAAATTATTTTAAAAGAAAATAATAAGCGATTTATTATTAAAAAAAATTAATTTAGCCAAATTTTTGACGGACTAATCAGTATATTTATTTTGTTAAAATATGATCACAAAAATAATCACAATTCATATAATTAAATTTATATCTCATTTAAATTTAATTATATAATTGAATATTTAGGATAGAAGTAAAAATGATCTGTAAAGGGATTAGAAATAGACTGTTCTTTTTTTACACTTCCTTTTAAATAAATTGCTATAAATTATAGCTTCATAATTTGTTGATTTAACAATAATTATGTATTAAGTAAAATTTGTATTATTTTTTTATCACTAATTATTACTTTAAGTAATTTACTTTATTTAAAGTTAAATTTTTTGGGTTTATAATATGGTTAAAAACGCACTTTTATCGTGCATCAGTTTATTTACAATAAATTCGACTTTTGCCGAGACTAAAATAAATGTGCTGCTGAATGAAAACAATATCAATCCTTATGATAAAAATGCACCTAGTAACACATCTATCGTAATTGATTCTGCAGTATTTGGGCAATTATTAAGCATAAACAATAATAATGAAATTGTGCCCGAATTATTAGAAAATGCGTTTTATGATGACAATGAAAAGGAATATGTTCTACAATTAAAAAAGAATATCTATTTTCACAACAAACGCTTGGCAACGGCACATGATCTTGAATTTTCACTCCTAAGACTTTTTTTTACCAAAGAAAAGTCCCATGGCAGAGGCGCATTAAATAATATTTATGGCCTGGAAAAAATTGAAAAACAGGGTCTTACGAAGTTTATAAGTGGTGTGGTGCCCGGGGTGAGAGTTGTTAATGATTATACGGTTAGAGTAAAATTAATTGCGCCCGATCCCGACTTTTTATATATGCTCACACACTCTTCTTTTTCCTTAGTGCCCCTTGAAGAACTTAAGGATAATTATATCGAATGGAAAACCTTTCCCATAGGCGCAGGCTCCTTTGCTATATTGGCGCCAGGTTATGAAAAAGGAGTTGTCAAATTAAAAAAGACAAATGCATCTTTAAAACAAGCGCCAGATTTAATCCATTTTTACACTAAAAATGTGGAACAAATAAATTATGACGTGAGCCTCATTAAATTATCTGAGGAAAAGCAAAAAAAATATAAAACCTTCATTTCGGAATTACCTGTGGGTGCTTTTGGATTGACGTTTACTAATGTCAATCCTCTTGGAAATTCATTGGAATTCAGACAATTTGTCCAAAAAGCCCTCAATAGAGAAGAACTCAATAAAAAAGTATTTGCCCATACTCCTGTTTACGAAAGTTTTCCACGCTCTTCTTGGGGCAATCATAAATTAAAAAATCCCTATGACCCTGAAGCCGCAAAAAAATTATTTCAGTCTTTTCCAAAAAAATATCAAGAAAAAGAATGGAAAGTCTCTGTTTATTCGTCAGGTAATGAAATAAAAGGAAATAAAAAATTCTTACTCGATGAAATTCAAAAGCAACTTGCAGAGTATGGATTTAAAATTACTTATATCTTATTTAAAGAACAATTTTTACCCAAAGAAATAGCGGAACAAGTGCCGTTTGATATCGCATCTTTTCAAGTGGATAAATACGATCACTTATTTAAATTTGCCCGTTTACTTAACAGTGGTTCTGACGAATTTGTAAAACCCTTATTCGATCGAAAGTTGGAAGACCTCTATAATAATGCCTTAACTTCAGAAACCAAGGAACAAAAATCTCAAATTATTGATGAACTTTCTGAATACGTTCATGAACAAGCTTATTGGGTTCCTTTACTTGAAAGGAAGAGTGTTATTTATTATGACCCTAAAACAATTGAAACCCTCGCACACAAAGGAGAACAATTAAATGATTTTTTTGCTTCAAGGGTTGTAATGAAGAATAAAAGGTAAATTCATTATTTGACTCCGTGATTTACTTTAATTTTTTAAGAGAGTCAGCAATTTTTATTTTAAGGATTTAATATTATGATTAAAAAAATAATTATATCTTGCATTACTTTAATTACAATGAACTCCTCTTTTGCCCTTACAAATATAAATGCGTTGCATAATCATAGTGAAAATAATTATTATGATCAAAATGCTTCTATACGTGCAAAAAATAGAGCTTATTTATTAGATTGTAGGGTTACTAAGGGTAAGGATATTGTTAATCTTACTTAAGGAAAAACGAAAAAAAGAAAACAATCAAATCTAAATTGCACACAGACATTATTGGTTTAACTTTTGCCATTTTAAACCTCTTGACAATTCAAATGACTCCTATGAATAAATTTAAGTTATTCATGTGCATTATGGTTCATGTTCAGGGATTATATAATATGCTCAGAAATGCAATTTTATTATGCATTGCTTTATTTACAATAAATTCAGCGTTCACCCAGACAAAAATAAATGTGTTACTTCATGATAGCGAAGGCAATCCTTATGATAAAAATGCTCCTAGAGGTGCACGAATCGCAATTGAAGTAGCCGTATTGGGACAACTTTTAACTATAAATAATAATAATAATATAGTGCCCGAATTATTAGAAAGAACATTCTATGATTTTAAAGAAAAAGAATATGTGTTAATATTAAAAAAGAATATCTATTTTCACAATAATCGTTTGGCAAAAGCTCAAGATTTGGAATTTTCGCTTTTACGACTTCTTTATACCAAAGAAAAAGCTTATGAGAAAGATGCCTTAAAAAATATTTATGGCCTAGAAGAAATTGAAAAACAAGGACTAACCAAATTTAAAAGCGGTGTGGTGCCCGGCGTTAAAATTGTTGATGACTATACGATTAGAATTAAACTAATTGCTCCCGATCCCGACTTCTTATATATGCTCTCCGATACCTCTTTTTCCTTAGTCCCTATTGAAGAATTTAAGGACAATTATGTGGAATGGAAAACGTTTCCTATTGGCGCTGGACCCTATGCCATAGAAGCACCCGGATTTGACCAGGGAATTGTGAAGTTAAAAAAAGTGAGCACTTCTTTAGGGAAAGCACCAGATATAGTCCATTTTTACACTAAAAACGAACCACATATAGATTATGAGGTAAGCACTATAAAATTGCCTGAAGAAAAGCAAAAAATATATAAAACTATCACAGCGGAATTGCCAACAAGAATTTTTAGTTTGACTTTTACCAATGTCAACCCCCTTGGCAATTCATTAGATTTCAGACGTTTTGTCCAAAAGGCTCTCAATAAAGAGAAGTTAAATAGTAAAGTATTGGGCTATTCCCCTACTTTTGAAAATTATCCGTATACATTTTGGGGTATTCATAAATTAAAAAATCCTTATGACCCCGAAGGGGCAAAAAAATTATTTCAATCTTTACCTAAAGAAATTCGAGAAAAAGAATGGCAAATCTCCGTGTATTCAGGAGGAAAAGAAATAAAAGGAAATAATAAATTATTAATTGAAGAGATTCAAGGGCAACTTAGCGAATATGGTTTCAAAACACATTATATTACATATTATAAACAATTTTTACCCAAAGAAATTGCGGAAAAAGCACCTTTAGATATTTCATTTTTTCAAGTAGATCAGTACGATTCTCTATATAAATTTGCCCGTTTGCTAAATAGCGGTTCCGATGAGTTTGCAAAACCTTTGTATGATCAAAAATTAGAAGATCTTTACAATAAAGCTTTAAGCTCGGAATCCAAGGAAGAGAAATCAAAAACAATTGATGAACTTTCCGAATATGTTCACGAGCAAGCCTATTGGGTTCCGTTACTTGAAAGAAAATCTGTCATTTATTACAACCCTCAGACCATTGAAGGCCTTGCTCAAAAAGAAGAACAAACAAATGAATTTTTTGCCCCAAGGGTGGTCATGAGAAGTAAAGAGTAATTTCATTATTAGACTCTCCTTGAATTACCTTAACTCATTAAGGGAATGAATAAAGTTCCCGTTTAAGGATTATATAATATGCTTAAAGAAACAATATTATCATGTCTTGCTTTGTATACAATAAATTCAACGTTCGCCCAGACAAAAATAAATGTGTTACTTAATGAAAGCGAAGGCAATCCTTATGAACGAAATGCTCCTAGTAGTACACGAATCGCAATTGAGGCTGCCGTATTGGGGCAACTTTTAAGTACATATAATAATAATATAGTCCCAGGATTATTAGAAAAAGCTTTTTACGATTACAAAGAAAAAGAATATGTGTTAATATTAAAAAAAAATATCTATTTTCACAATAATCGTTTGGCAAAAGCTCAAGATTTGGAATTTACTCTTTTACGTCTTTTTTTTACCAAAGAAAAAACTTATGGGAGAGCTGCCTTAAAAAATATTTATGGCCTAGAAGAAATTGAAAAACAGAGACTAACCAAATTTAAAAGCGGCGTGGTGCCCGGGGTTAAAATTGTTGATGACTATACGATTAGAATTAAATTAATAGCTCCCGATCCCGACTTTTTATATATGCTCTCCGATACCTATTTTTCCCTAGTCCCTGTTGAAGAACTTCAGGACAATTATTTGGAGTGGAAAACATTTCCCATTGGCGCTGGACCCTATGCCATAGAAGCACCCGGATTTGACCAGGGAATTGTGAAGTTAAAAAAAGTGAGTACTTCTTTAGGGAAATCACCAGATATAGTCCATTTTTACACTACAAACGAACCACATATAGATTATGACGTAAGCATCATAAAATTGCCTGAAGAAAAGCAAAAAATGTATAAAACGTTTACATCGGAATTGCCAACAAACACTTTTAGTTTAACTTTTACCAATGGCAACCCCCTTGGCAATTCATTAGATTTCAGACGTTTTGTCCAAAATGCTCTCAATAGAGAGCAGTTAAATAGTAAAGTTTTGGGCTATTCCCCTACTTTTGAAAATTATCCGTATACATTTTGGGGCATTCATAAATTAAAGAATCCCTATGATCCCGAAGGGGCAAAAAAATTATTTCAGTCTTTACCCAAAGAAATTCGAGAAAAAGAATGGCCAATTTCTGTCTATTCTTCAGGAAAAGAGATAAAAGGAAATAAAAAATTATTAATTGAAGAGATTCAAGGGCAACTTAGCGAATACGGTTTCAAAACGCATTATATTACATATTATAAACAATTTTTACCCAAAGAAATTGCGGAAAAAGCACCTTTAGATATTTCTTTTTTTCAAGGGGATCAGTACGATTCTCTATATAAATTTGCCCGGTTATTGCATAGCAGTTCCGAAGAATTTGCAAAACCTTTGTATGATCAAAAATTAGAAGATCTTTACAATAAAGCTTTAAGCTCGGAAACCAAGGAAGAAAAATCAAAAATAATTGATGAACTTTCCGAATATGTTCACGAGCAAGCCTATTGGATTCCCTTACTTGAAAGAAAATCTGTCATCTATTACAACCCTCAAACCATTGAAAGCCTTTCTCAAAAAGGAGAACAGGTCAAGGATTTCTTTGCTTCCTGGGTGGTAATGAAAGAGAAAAAGTAATTAAAATATGAAAACATTAAAGAACTACATATATTCACAGTCAAAAAAACAAATTCGCTTTGTAATTTGCACTTTTATTGTTCTCATTTCAATGGGATGTTTTTTTGTTAACTGGTTTATTTACACAAAAACACCGAAAGATATTATCAACTCTCTGTCAAATGGCATTGGCAATTCCATTGTATTGGGCGATTTTTTCTCCATTCAAAAAGAATTCTCTTCCTTAATCGAAAGCAAGGCCTTCGATCAAATTATTTTAAAAATTCATCCCCATTATAAGCCAAATGAAGAAATTGAAATCAGCAATATTGGGAAAAAAATAATAAGTTCGGAACATGAATTCATTTTAAATAAATTTATAATGGAAAATTTAATAGACATATATTATTATAAAAAATTTGAAATTCTCCTCAATGGCAATGAAAATATAGGCAACATCTACATTGCAAAGAAGATTGACTTATTATTTATTTTATCTTTATATTGCATTTTATTATTTATATCTTTAATCATTTTTATAATCACAAAAAGAAATATTACAAACACATATAGAAACATAGCAAGCCCTATATTTGAAATAGAATCAGCCATAAATAATAAAACCAATTTAGAGAAAAAAAATCTCGAATTTATAGAATTTAAAAATTTATATTCTAAGATTATTGAATCTCAAGAAGAAATTAAAAAATCACAGGACGACAAATTAAAAATTGCAGAGCTCTCCGCAATAACTTCTACTATTCAAATGCTTGCCCACGACGTTCGTCAACCTTTTTCTCGATTAAAAATGTCTCTTGAATTGTTAAAAAAATCGAAATCTCACGAGGACATTACCAAACATCTCATTTCTATTTCCATAAATACAAATAGAGACATTTTAAGAGTAGAATATTTTTTAAATGAAATGCTACAAGGTAGAAATAATGACGTCTTAAAAATTGAAGAAGCAAGTTTATTAAAAATCATTTCAAACGTTTTAAAAATATGCTTCGATATTCACAATAATTCCGATATTTCTATTGAATACGACTTTCTTCATAGTCATAAAATTAAAGCCGATATTCAAAAATTGGAAAGAGTTTTTTCTAATATTGTTATGAATGCCATACAAGCAATTCCCAATAAAAAAGGAAAAATCTGGATATTTACTAAAGATGTCATTATTGACAATACCAATTACATAGAAATTTGTCTTGGCAATAACAATTCCTATATTGAAGATGAGGATATAGATAAAATTTTTGACTTGTTTTTTACAAAGGGAAAAAGAAAAGGAACCGGACTGGGGTTAGCAATATCAAAGCAAATTATCCAAAATCACGGTGGGAATATTTATTGTAAATCGTGCAAAGAAAAAGGGGTTGAATTCTTCATTTATTTGCCTACCCATTCATTGGAAAGTGAAATTAACTACAATGAATTTTACTTCCCAAATTCAAGTAAATTATATGAAAACAAATTATACTATCAGGAAGAAGAATTTTATTCATTATATGAAAAAGAAGCGATAAAAATTGAAAATAAAATTTTAAAGCTCATTCATTTAAGCAAAAAAAAGACTTATTCCATTTTTATATTGGAAGACGATCCCAATTATTTGCAAGGAATTATATCTATTTTTGATGATTTCAAAGAATTGAGCTCCTATTTCAAAATACATAGTTTTGACAACTACAATGAAGCTATAGAAAATTATACAAAGATAAGCCCCGAATTTTTAATTTGTGATATTGATTTAAATGACAATCAAAAAAATGGATTTGATTTTATTAAAAAAATTAGAGAAGAAGATACCCTCGTTAAAACCTGTGTGCATTCCAATCGCTTTATAAAAGATGATATTTCTTTATCTGCTCATGTTAATTCGGATTTTTTCATACCAAAACCCATGACGGGTTATCAAATGCTTAATTTCTTATACAGTTACTTCATAAAATATGAAGCCGAATTAGACACATGGGAAATCATACCTCATTTGAATCCTAATAAAGATAAAATGGCACTCATTCTAGATGACGATAAATTTTATCTTGAATTATGGAAAGAATTTATGAATGATATTAATTTATTCACTTTCCATTGTCCTGAAACGATGTATGACTTTTTAAGAAGTAATATTTCAAATAAAGAAAAAATTTCCTGTATTATTTCCGATTTTTATATAGACGACAACATTACAATTGTTGATTTAAATTTGTCACAAAAAATTAAGGAAATTGGCTATGATTGTCCCCTTTTTGTTTGTACCAATGCGGGTCTAGATAAAAAATACCTAAATGATTTTGATGGTATATTAAAAAAGATGCCTTGTTCTTTTTCAGAAATACAAAGCAAATTTAAAGATAAATTTTGTTCATAAAAATAATTGATATTTATTCTTAATCCTATTTTTCCTCAAAATAAAAGAAACATCATTGACTCTTAATCTAATTATTAAAACGAAAAATGCTAATATGGTTTTTGGTATTGTTTTTTTCAAAATAATTCTTTATCAAGATTTAGGGTCAAAATTATGATCGGAGGATAAGCAATGGGAAAGCCAATCATTAAATCGCTCACCATTCGTGGTTTCAAATCCATTCAAGCAATGGAAAATTTTCAACTCAACCAACTCAATATCCTTATTGGTGCAAATGGTGCAGGTAAAAGTAATTTCATCTCTTATTTCAAAATGTTAACCGAACTTGTTGAAAATCGACTTCAATTATGGACTCGCGTTCAGGGTGAAGCCGATAGACTACTTTACTTTGGTATTAAGACAACAAAACAAATTGAGTCCTCAATATGTTTTGTAGATATACATGAGAATCATTATGATTTTACAATTACACCTACACTTGATGGGCAATTTATCTTTGAAAAGGAAATTCTTTATTTTGATGGATCTTATCATGGAGTCACAAAACCAAATTTGGGCTCAGGCCACAAAGAATCAAAACTTGCCGAAGAAGCAAAAAGTGGGAAATCTAAAAAAATTGCGAAGTTTACTTTAGGTGCGATTTCAAATTGGAAGGTTTACCATTTTCATGATACCAGTGATTCCGCTTTAGTAAAACGCGTTGGTTCTTTACAAGATAAAGAATATTTAAGATCAGATGCGTCGAATTTAGCAGCATTTCTTTATCATTTAAAATTAAATAATAATGTTACCTATGAAAAAATTTGTAAAACAGTACGACTTGCTATCCCTTTTTTTGATGACTTTGTTTTAAACCCACAAAAACTTCCTAACGATGAAGAACAAATAAAACTTCTATGGAAGCAAAAAAATAGTGATTATCCCTTATGGCCAAGTCAACTTTCCGATGGTTCTATCCGATTTATTTGTTTAGTTACCGCTTTGCTACAGCCCGATCCTCCTTCAACTATTATTATTGATGAGCCCGAGCTCGGATTGCATCCTTACGCCATAACTCTGCTGGGAGCACTCATTCGATCCGCTGCCAAACGTATGCAAGTTATTGTTTCGACCCAATCAGTTCCTCTATTAAATGAATTCCATTTAGAAGATTTGGTTATTGTGGAAAGAGAAAATGAGACTTCTGTTTTTAAAAGATTAAATAAAATGGATTTTTCGAATTGGCTTGAAAATTATTCCATAGGAGAACTTTGGGAAAAAAATATATTAGGAGGGAGGCCAAGCAAATGATCAGAGTTCATATAATTTGTGAAGGCCAAACAGAAGAGATGTTTGTAAATGATGTCCTTTCAAAAATTTTTATTCCCTTAAATATTTTTCTTTATCCTTCATTAATTGGCAAACCTGGCCATAAAGGGGGTAATTTTAAAATTGAAAGAGTTATTTGTGATGTCAAATTAAGACTTTTAAATGATATCAATTCCTACTGCACAACTCTTTTTGATTTCTATGGGTTACCAAATCATTTTCCAGGAAAACGAGAAGCTATTCTCCAGAAAAATATTCAACAAAAGCAAGAAATATTACATCATATTTTGGTTCAAGAACTAACTAAAAGCATAGGAACCGATCCTATGAAGCGCTTTTTTCCTTATGTCCAAATGTACGAATTTGAAGCTCTTCTTTTTAGTTCGCCTCAAACTATGGCTATTGAAATGGGTCAAAAAAATTTAATTGAAGAATTTAAAAAAATTAGAAACTCATTTGAATCACCAGAACATATTAATAATAGTGAATTAACAGCCCCAAGTAAAAGAATTAAAAATTTATATCATGAATATGAAAAAGTCATGCATGGTTCTCTTATTACACTAGAATTGGGAATTGAAAAAATATGCGAAGAGTGTAATTTATTTAATCAATGGATAAATAAAATTAAAAATTTAAATCAACTTACCTAACTTTTTCTTAAAAATTTCCCCGTGATTTTTTCAACCAACCTTTTTAAATGGACAGGACCAAAATATTTGATAAGAAAAAAATTCAATATTAAAAATAAAAATCCACCGCAACTTAAAATAACGAAACAGGCTAAAAAATTTAACTCAAATGGAGTATAAAAATTAAACTCTTGCCAAAAATGGGTGGATGAAAACACTCCTAAAATTCCAAACAGATAAGCACAAATGGCAAAAATGATAATTTTTATATTAAATAATGAGCCGCCTTCTATATAAGGACTGTCACCAATGTATTTCTTTTGATATCTTCTTTTTAGGAAAATATAATTCATAAAAAAATCGATTGCGGTAGAGGTACTATAAGATAAACCGAGGCCAATAATTCCAAATTTAGGTGCTAAAATAGAACTTAATGTCGCATTAATAGCTAAATAAACAAGGGCATTATAAACAATTTGTTTCGTTGAATTAATAGCATAAAAAGCATTTAATAAAACTTTTGATCCTGTTGCAAAAATAATTCCAATGGAATAAGCGCAAACCGCAATTGAATTTTGAATGGTGTCGTGCATGGTGACTTTACCATGCTGAAATAGCACGGAATAAAAGGGGACAATAAATAGCGCAAAACAGGCGACTGTTATGGCAGCGAGCCACATGGTAGCGTCTAGGCTTTCGGTTAAAAGTTTAGAAAATTTTCGATTTTGCCCATCGTGAATAGCTTTTGTGAGAATGGGGTGCGCGGCAAATCCCGTAGCGACACCAAAAAGTCCTATGGGAACCTGAATAATCATTGTTGCTGTAATTATATAACTTAACACGCCACTGCCAATTTGAATGGCATAAAAAGTATTGATCATCAGAGCGAGTACCAAAGCGCCTTGTGCGATAGCACGTGGCACCATTAAGATGAGAACTTCATGCAGAGGTTTATAGGAAAGCCATTCTTTAACTTTAAAATTAGGCCCACTCAATAAACCTAAATGATACAAAGGAATAAATTGATAAATCATTTGAATAATAACGCCAATTAAAGCTCCTATGGCAATTCCATAAATAGGATTCATTCCATAATAAGTAAACAGAGGTGCCGCCAAAGCAAACCCAATAATGCCCACATTTAAAAAAGCAGAACTATTCATGGCGCGAAATGTCTGCCCCATTATCGATAATACAGCCATAGCAACGGCATTTAACATGGTAAAAGGCAAATAAAAGGCAAGTATTTTAAATAAATTTGAAGCTAAATCCAAGCCTCCTGAATTTTTAAAATCTTCACTACCAAAAAGGGACATAAATTTATATGAAAAAACAGCGGCTATAATGGCAATAGTAAAAGTAACAAAAGAAAAAAAACCGATTATAATAGCAATTAATTTTTTTTCAGCTTCCCGCCCCTTGGTTTTTTCTTCGACTAAGACTTTAACAAAAGCGGCGGATAAAGCCCCATCGGCAAAGAGATCGCGCAAGCTATTTGGAAAGCGAAAAGCAGAATTAAAAGCATCTAAAGAAACAGCCAAACCAAAAGTGGCATTAACAACAGAAGTTCTGACAACTCCTGAAGCTCTAGAAAACATCACTCCCGCCATGGCGCCAAAACTGGCTTTTCCTAATTTTTCAGAGTCACTTTTTGCTGCCATGACGTCTGTTTTATTATTTCCCATAAATCAGTTATTCCTTTAACTTGCTTATTGCCATGAACCAAAGGTCATTCTATATGATATCTCAGCCCGGTAACTCCGTACGCTCTGATATTACAATATCCGTATAGAATTTTTCGCAAACGAGGTAGGCATCTGGAGATATTATGAAAACAAATGAAATACGCCGTAAATTTATACAATTTTTTGAGTCCAAACAGCATACTTATGTTCCCAGTGCCTCCACCATTCCCATTGGCGATCAAACAATTCTATTTACGATTGCAGGTATGGCGCAATTTAAATCGTGCTTAACCGGCGAAGAAGTGCGTCCCTATAAAAGAGCAACCAATGCACAAAAATGCATTCGAGTTGGTGACTTAGATGATGTGGGTAAAGACGGACGCCACTGCACCATGTTTGAAATGCTCGGATCTTGGAGTTTTGGAGATTACTACAAAAAAGAAGCTATTCAGTGGGCCTATGAATTTACAAAGTCGGAATTGAAACTGGATTTATCCCGTTTTTGGGTCACCGTACATCATACCGATGATGAGGCCTTCGACATTTGGAAATCTATAGGAGTTTCAGAAAATCGCATTGTGCGTCTTGGCGACAAGGACAATTTTTGGGCTATGGGACCAACAGGACCTTGCGGGCCTTGTTCTGAATTGTATCTCGATCAAGGGGAGCATGTCGGTCAGTGTTATGAAAAAGGTTTGAAATGTTCGGGTCCGGGTTGCGATTGTGACCGTTACCTTGAGTTTTGGAACCTTGTCTTTATGCAATACAATCGCAAAGAAGATGGGACTTTACTTGAATTGCCTATGAAAAGCGTGGACACGGGTTGTGGCCTTGAACGTCTCACAGCTCTCTTACAAGGAAAACACTCCAACTTTGATATTGATTTATTTATAAAAATCAAACAAAAAATACTCGACACCACCGGTATTAAAAACACAATAAACGAGCTTTCTACTCAACAAAAAGTCAATTGCAATGTGATTGCCGATCACATTCGCATGCTGACATTTACCCTCGGCGATGGTGCTCATTTTTCTAATGAAGGCCGCGGTTACGTTCTCCGCCGCGTCTTGCGCCGTGCCGTGTTGCAAGTTTTAAAACTTACCCCCCATTGGCCTAAAAATAAATCTTTTTTAGAAAACATTGTAACAACTGTTGTTGAAGAAATGGGAGAATTTTACCCAGAAATCATTCAAAATAAAGCCCGTATTGAAGATGCTATCCGCATTGAAGAACTGCGTTTTAATAGCACATTAGAAAGCGGTCTCGCAAAATTCCATTCCTTCATAGAGGAAGCAAAAAGTAAAAATAAAAAAGTTCTTTCAGGGGAACATGTTTTTATTCTTCACGACAGCTTTGGCTTTCCATCGGATTTAACGCAAATATTATGCGAAGAAATCGAATTTAAAACGGATATTGAAGGCTTTAAAAAGCACATGCAAGAGCAAAAAGAACGGAGCCGTGCCGAAGCAAAATTTTATAAATTCGATCTTGATGATTCTCCTTGGATGGAATTTCACACTCCCCATGTAGAAAAAGATAAACACTTTGCGGGTTATAACTTAGAATTTAAAAATCAATTAAAAGACAATCATGAAGTTATTGAATGCTCAATTTCATTTGATAGAATTAAAAAAGTTCGTCAATTAAAAAATAAAATGTTTGAACTCGTTATTGAAAATACTCCTTTTTACCCAGAAGGAGGAGGTCAAGTTTCTGATTCCGGCTGGTTTGTAACCTTAAGTCACGGCGCAAAAAATGAATTTGAAGTTGTCGATGTGCGTAAAACTGTAAATTGTATTGTTCATGTTCTCAAACATATTGAATACAGCACAGAAGAAGCAAACTCTTTAGATCAAAATGAACTTGTAAAACTATTTGGCGAAAAAGCAAAAGTAACAGCAGTAATTGATTTTACATTGAGACAAGCCACAATGCGCAATCACACAGCGACTCACTTAGCTCACAAGGCGTTGCAATTGGTTCTGGGTGATAAAGTACGCCAGGCAGGCTCCCTCGTTAACTCCCATGCGTTACGCTTTGATTTTTCTCATAATAAAGCCATGACACAAGAAGAAATTCAAAAAGTTGAAGATTATGTCAATCATCAAATATTAAATAATAAAAAAATTATCACTCATGATTCTGTTCCTTTAGGAAAAGCAAAGGAGCAAGGAGCCATGGCCATGTTTGATGAAAAATACGATGATTATGTCAGAATGCTTGAGATTCCAGAATATTCCTTAGAACTTTGTGGTGGGACACATGTGACTGCTACAGGAAATATTGGTTTATTTAAAATTATTTCAGAAGGAAGCGTTACAAGCGGAGTGCGTCGTTTGGAAGCGGTAACAGGCACGAATGCCTACGATTATCTTAAGAAACTAAAAGATCAAATTGCCGCTGCGGCAGAAAGCGCAAAATGTGCTGAAAATGAAGTTTCACATAAAATACACAGTATGCGTGATCATATAAAGGACTTAGAAAAAAACATACTTATGTTACAAAGTCGTGTTGTGAATACACAAATTTCTGATCTTCTAAATAAAGCGATAGATATCGGTTCAAATATCAAACTTATCTCAACCATTTTAGATGTTTTTGACGCTAAAGAAATGGAATTATTAAGTGATAGATTAAAAGAAAAGAAAGACACCGTTTCCGTTATTGCAGCAAGCTCAGAAGGACGCGCTCACATTATGGTGGCAATAAATCCAAATTTATTAAAGCAATTTAAAAAATTATCTGCAGGGAGCATCGTCAAACAGCTTTCAGAAATGGTTGATGGAAAAGGAGGAGGACGCCCCGACTTTGCTCGCGGAGGAGGCACAAATCCAGAAAAACTGCCCCATGCCTTGAAACACGTTGAAGAAATTGTAAAGTCATTAATATAATTTGATTGTATTATTAGCATTTCTATGAAAATTCTTTTTGTTGAATTTAAAAAGCGAAGGAACGAAATTTCAAAAAATTTATTTTCATGTTTGGGAGTCTTTTTGTTTGTTATTATTTGAATATATAACATTTTTAATAATTTTATAATATATTTCTATTAAATAACAAATTAAAAGATTCATACAATTTTTATATTCAATCTTATTTTACTACATATTTTTTCGATATCGGCAAGCAAGACACAGACTCATAACCATGTCAAAAATAGATTACCAAAATAATTAAATTATTTTTAATTTTCAAAAAATAGAGCTGCATATTTTATAATTAAAATACTTAATAAATCAATATAAATTTACAAATTTTAATTAAAAATATTTTTATTAAAAGATTAATAAAAATATATAAATTCAAAAATTGATCTTTTTCTCTTGCAGTGGCCTCATTTTTATTTTTGCTAAAAAATATTGCATTTTTTATTTTTAAGCTTTTGGTATGCTTTTAAAATACTCAAATAATATTTTGTTGCAAATTGCTCCAGAGGCTTAATTAATTTGACTAACCAGCAATAAAGAAATAAATGGGGAGGGTAAATAAATATCGGATTCCTAAATGGGAAGCTTCCTGCTAGCTTCCCGCGTAGATCCCTATCCATAATTTTTTTTTGCTCCGAAAGGTAAAATACACCATGAAACTTAAACGAAGTATTGGTTTATTTGGCATTATGTGTGCCAGTCTTGGTGGAATGGTCGGTTCAGGCTGGCTATTTGGCTCGTTATATGCCGCTCAAATGGCAGGTCCAGCATCCATCATATCATGGCTCATTGGCGGTTTCTGTATTATGTTCTTGGCGCTCACATTCGCCGAATTGACCGCGATGTTCCCCATCTCAGGTGGGGTTGCTGCCTTTCCCATTTTTACTCATGGCAAATTAGTAGGATTTATACTTACTTGGATTACCTGGATTACTTATGTGGTTTCTATTTCTCAAGAGGTTCAATCAACCATTTTGTATATGGGAAATAAATTCCCTTCACTCGTACAAAAAGTAAATGAAAACAATGTTTTCACCCCTTTTGGATATATGGCATGCTTTTTAACTATGCTCGTCCTCATTTTCTTAAATAGCTTTGGTGCCAAATTCCTCGCCAATGCAAATAACTTTATTAGTGTTTGGAAACTTTTAGTTCCTTTCGCTGTTGTCGTTGTATTTTTATTTACGTCACATAACTTCAGCAATATGGGCATTGGTTCTTCTTCGCCACACGAATTTGCTCCTAATGGTATTAATGGTATTTTTTCGGCAGTGGCATTAGCAGGTGTTGTTTACTCCTTTTGTGGATTCCAACATGCCGCTTTGCTTGCAGGAGAGTCAAAACGCCCCCAAAGAGACATCCCTCTTGCTCTTATTCTTTCCATTTTAATTGCGATTGCCCTTTATACTGGCCTTCAATACGCTTTCATTACGGCTCTTCCCGAAAGCGCCCTCGCAAATGGTTGGAAAAGTATTTCTTTTGTGGGTGATTCGGGTCCCCTTGCTGGCCTAGCTGCTTCTTTAGGAGTCATTTGGCTTGTCACTGTTCTTTATATTGATGCCGTTATTTCCCCATTTGGAACAGGCGTATTGTATGTTGCTTCAAGTGCAAGAATTGTTCAAACTATGAGCCAATCTGGAAATTCACCAAAGTTTTTTGCAAAAATTTCGAAATCCGGAATTCCAATGCGTGCCATTTTTTTAAATCTTGTCGTATCCATGCTTGCCTTTCTTCCCTTCAGTGGATGGAAAGCCATTGTTTCTTTCCTTTCGTCTGCCTTAATTTTCTCTTTTGCAGTAGGTCCTATCTGCCTTATTGCTTTAAGAAAGCAACAACCTGAAAGAAGAAGACCCTTTAACCTTCCTTTTTACAAAGTATTTGCATTTATTGCCTTTTACGTCTGTAACCTTATGATCTACTGGTCAGGTTGGAATGTGATTTGGAAACTAGGCGTCACTGTCATCACGGGGTTTGTTGTCTTTGTCATTTCAAATTACTTAAGCAGAAATACTCTCGATCCTGAACATGTTGCTACAAAACTCGACTTTAAATGCGCATGGTGGCTCATCCCTTATATGCTTATATTCTGTGTCATTTCATACTATAGTTCCTTTGAAGGAGGCCAACATCTGATTCCTAACGGTTGGGATTTCCTTGTGGTCGCTGTATTTAGTTTACTCATATTTATACTATCCGTTAAATTCTGCTTACCTAAAGCAGAATCAGATAAAAACACAGCTTCTATTCTTGCTAAAAAAGGCAACACAAACTGTTGTTCATAAAAAATAGTTTAAATATTTGAAAAGGATCGTAATTTTTTTACGATCCTTTTATTTTGTAATGAATCTTAAATGAGTTTCTATAAAAAATAGACAAAATTAATTTCAGGCGCAATTTGCGAACTTCCGAACATATATCCCATAATAACACCAAACATAAAATCTAATTTTCGAGTTATTGTCCATCTAAAACCAGGAACAACTCCCCAAATAATATCATTATAATTATTTGAAGATGATGTGTTTGGATTGATTTCAACTGATTCATAACCAGTTAAAGCTCCTAAATAAAAACTATTTAAATGATTAGGATATAAAAAATAATTTAATCTAAATTGCGTTTGCCAGCCTATAATATTGGGGTCTAAATTTCGTGTACTATAGTAACTTCCCGAAAGTGCCAATTGAATATGCGAAGTAGCAAAAGCGGAAATACCTGCAGAATAAACACCAAATAGAGGTCCAAGAATATTTATAGAAAAACTATAGTATTTAAAATTTTCATTTATATCTTCAGCATAAATTGGTTTTGACTTCAATGAAAAAAAAATGAGACTTAAAATGATAAAAAAGATTTTAAAAATTTTCATAAAGATTCACCATATTTTTCAATTTTAGTCATTAAAGATGCAGTTTCTTTATTAGGAATAAATTCATCATTCTCTAATTTAAAAACCAAATTATGACTTCCCGATAATGCGGTGGGTTCACAACCAATAATTTCAAGAGATGCTGAAAAAGTTTTATCATTCTCACGAAGAGGATTTCCAAATGAAGATTGTAAATCTTTGTCACACTTTTCTTGAGTTGTCATATCTGCTGAAAATAATATTCTTTGCTCAGCATTTGTTTCGCGCAAGCGCATTTGAACAAGTTCTTGCTTTGTATTTATATTATTAATCGAAGTTCTTTTTGCAATAAAAATAAAAAAACCGTTACTATCCTTATATTCTAATGGCTTTTTATCAAAATACACACCTTGAAATGCCGCTTTCCTTTGCCATCCTCCATATCCTTTGCGCAGAACAAGAGACACTCCATTGTTTTCATTATCCGTACAACCTTTCATAAATACCACAGCTTCTTCATCTTCTTTTTTGAAAACTTTACCCCGACTATCTGAAAAATATTCAAATTTATTATCACTAGAATCATTACTTAAATATTTAGGGCAAAAATTACAGCCTGTAAAATTATCGAAAAATTTTTCTTTGATTTCTTTTCCACAAATTGGTAAATAAACCTCAGCATTTGTAAAGTGAAGAGTATTATCTATTTTTTTAGGTTTAACAGGAGTAGGAACGGGCTGAGCTTTTTTTGCAACAACTTTTTTATTGACATCAAGATAACGATTTAACGCAGGATAAGTACTGACTAACTTTTCTTTTCCTAAATCGGTTAATGATTTAAAATCTTTTGGCATAAAATAATACATAGCAACAAGAGCTAATATTGTTGGAAGGAATAAAATTATTAAAAAAAGTAAAAATTTCTTCATAGTTTAGTTTTACATCATTAAAAAATTAAAAAAACTGCAATTGTTGTGTAACTAACTTAACAGTTTTTCCTACATCTTGATTATTGATACCAAGTTTATCTAATTCTACGGTATTAACTCTCGTTTCCCTCGTATAGTTAACAAAGGCATTACCAAAGCGATGAGCAATTGTATCCGAAAGCATTAAAATATTGATTGCTTTATTTTGTTCACTTGATAAATTTTTAGGTCTATAATTTTCATCCGTATGATGATATCTGATTAACAAAATCACTTCTTTTGGAAGCTGCCATTTTTGTAGTAAAGTCTCTCCTAAAATTTCGTGGGATTCAATTTTCAAACTTTTTTCAGAACTGTGAAAATCCATTTTGTCATTTAAACATTTTTCTGTGACCTGTTTCATTATATTTTTTTCTGATATTGCCCTTACAAGCAGTCCCACATCATGAAGCAGTCCTGCCACCAATAAATCGGAAAGTGGGGAGTAATTTACAATCTTCCCTATCTCAAATGCAAGCTGTGAGACCCAAGAGCAATGCTTTGTAAATGATTTTACATTAAAAAAATCGATGGCATCAAATTCAAATAATTTTTCAATGGAATATTTAATTAATATTTGCATGAGTGAACTTAAACCAATGCGTGTCACCCCCACTTTTAAATCACTAGTAGGTTGCCCCATAGAATAAAGTGTAGAATTAGCCATTTTTAAAATACTAGAGGCAATGCCAGCATCTTTTTGAGCTAATACAGCAAGTTTAGAGATATCGGCATCAGTACTATACATCTGAGCAAGGCATTCACGCACGGCATCGGGAATAGAAGGAAGTTTGATATCTTTTTGAGAATTTGATTCGTGATTCATAAATAAAAAATTTCTCCCTTATTGTAAAAACTTCAGCCAATTTTGCTCCAGCTCCATTGCAGAAGCACAATAAGCACTCATTTGAAATGGTGCTCCCCATGCAATTAAAGATGATAAAGGCAAAGGCTCCATTCCATGATCAGTACAGACTTCTGCAAATTCAAGAGGTTTTATGTCATTAAATAACAGATTATGAAATTCGCATTTTAAAAGGAGAATGGGATAAAATAAATTTGATTCCAACCAATGAAATCGCCCTCGTTTTGAAGTTCCATGCGCAAGTAAAAAAACTCTTTCCGCATTTAAAGCACTTTTTTCTGAGAGATAAAGATTTTCGCATAGTAAATCTTTTTTCCCATTTTTCAAAAATTCATGAGTTTCCTGGAGAGCATCTTCAATATGCTGAAATTCATGAACAACCAATGCGGCTTCAAATAAATCAAAATCTTCCACTTTTGAAATAAAAATATGATTTTTATGACCCACTCCTACAACTGAGAAGTGTCTATCAATTTTATCAATAAAGTGAACTGAAAAATCGGGTTTTGCTTTCTTTCCAAAAAAGTAATCTTCGATATCAGATAGCGAAAACTTTTTATGAGTTAAAGATCCCAAGGGAGAAAGAATAAGTTTCCAATCGGAAAAAATCAGATGAAAGATGTCATCAATATAATTTTTTGGAATTCCATATACTGTTTCCATAAAGAAAGACAAAAAGATTCGAATAGAATTTGATTCTTTTTGTAAAGGTTGATTCCAAATATCAGCTAAATGTTTTAAAACCTGATAATGATTACATGGTTTTGAATAACAATTTTCTTTGTTTTTTTGATTATAATTTATTTTTTCAAGGGAATTTTTTAACAAAAACAAATCAGTTTTTTCTCTTGAGGAGTTATTTTTTTTTTGTAAAGTTTTATAAATCCAAGAATAATAGCGACTCACTATTAGTTGAAAATTTTGTTTTTCTTCATTGATTGTTTTAATATATTGGTTTATTACTGTTTGAGCGGCAATCATTTTTTGTAAATAACTATGTTCGTACTGAGTCAAGCAATCAAGCTCTGCTTTAGAGGTGAGTGTTGATATTTCATTTAAATCAAAAAATAAATTCACACCAAATCTCTCCCAATTTATCGAGGTCATAACTTGATACAAAATAAAACAACACTATGGCAAAAATTTTCTTTTTCTGACGTCACTTCCTTAATGAAAAAACTAGGAAAAAGAGCTGCAGAAAAAAATGATTTGAATTCTGTTCCTTTTGTTAATAAAACTATAGCAGAAAAAAATACATATCCCAATTTAGAAAATGCTGTTGTTTCCTTAAGAAAATCTCCATTACTTTCTGTATTGGAATATGAAAAAAAACAACTTATAGCTATGTTTTTCATTCACCTCTCCGATGTCATCATATCCCTTATGTCAGCATTGGCAGCCATTCAGTTGTTACGTAGTTTTGAAAGTCCTTCTTCTAATTTTAGATTTATCAGTTTATTCTACCAGGATCCTTCCACAAATGAAAAGATGCTGTTTGCAATAAGCTTAGCTTTGGTAATTTTTTTGCTTAATATTTTAGCAGCAAGTTTGCATGCCCAAAAAATTGAGAAAGAAATGCTCCTTTTTTGGAGAATCCCTTTTAACTTAATGAAATATATGTACACGCATCTTTTAAATATTTGTAAAAAAGACCGAGTCTTGTTTCAGGCGGGTGACCTGACAAATATGGCACAAAATGACACGCGCTTTTTAGGAAGCTACATGTCACATGCTATGATTGATTTCCCCGTTCTGATTGTCTCTTGCGCTCTCGTCATGACAATGATGGTTTTTTTCCTGGGAAAAATAGCCTGGCTTGGTTTTTCCGTAATTTGTTTACAAATTCCCATATCGTTATTTTTCACTTGGCTAGGAAACAAGCTTCATCACGAAATGATGAAAAGAGGAGATATTCGACTGCAATTGGTAACAGAATGGGTACAAGGTATGCGTCTCATCCGTTACTTTGGTTGGGGAAATCATTTTAAAAATGAGATCAATCAAGCAGCACTTTCAGAATATAAACAAGATCTCAAAATAACTGTAAAATACAGTATCGCTTTTGCTATCACCCACAATTGGTGGATGGTGGTAAGCAGTGCTATTTTTGCAGGAATGGTTTATTTTAATGGTCAAAAAGAAGCTTCTACCATATTTGCAGCCATTTGGTTATCGGGAATTTTAGGACAACAAATTACGCCGCTACCTTGGTTTGTAAATGCTTGGTCACAAGCTGTTATTGCTTCCAACCGATTAAAAAAATTTTATAAAGCAAAAACCCAATCAGAAGAATTTTTACATCATATTCCTGAAAAAAACGATAAAGAAACCGAAATTTTAATTCAAAAAATTCTAAGTAAAGAAAAAAATTTAGACATATCTGTTTCATTTTCTCTTAAAAATGTTTCGTTAAAATTTTCAGAATTGGAACCTTATGTCATTCAAAATGTCACAGTTGAAATTCCTGCTCAACA
The DNA here is from genome assembly GCF_001907975.1 of Silvanigrella aquatica. Lineage (NCBI taxonomy): Bacteria > Pseudomonadati > Bdellovibrionota > Oligoflexia > Silvanigrellales > Silvanigrellaceae > Silvanigrella > Silvanigrella aquatica. Next base: position 1,415,105 of record NZ_CP017834.1, on the reverse strand, counting down.
AACCGTGGCTCTTGTAGGGCCAGTGGCCTCAGGAAAATCTTTACTCATTCAAATTATTATGGGAGATATTTTCCCAACTTCAGGAGAGGTTCTTTATAAAATAGAAGTCAAAAATTACAATAGTAAAAATCATATTATTAAAGGTAATGTACATACAGAATTAGGTATTTCATTGTTAAGATCTTTTCAAAGTTATGTGCCACAAGAAGCCTTTATTATGAGCAGCTCCATTCGCGAAAATATTCCATTAATATATAAAAAATCCGATACAAATTATGTTAGTGATAAAGATATTATCAATTCTCTATATGCCGCAAGTTTTCAATCTGATTTAGACAATCTTGAACATGGCTTGGAAACTGAAATTGGTGAACGGGGAGTTAATTTATCTGGCGGTCAAAAACAAAGAGTCAGTTTATCCCGAAGCGCATTTACGAATTCAAGTTTAATTTTACTCGACGACCCCTTGAGCGCTGTTGACTTCAATACAGAAAAAGAAATTGTGCAAAATATTTTTAAAGGTGATTGGGGAAAAAACAAAACCATTATTTGGTCGACCCATAGGCTCGATTATCTCTATCTTGCAAATACTATTATTTTTATTGAAGATGGAAAAGTTTTAGAAATGGGACCATACAATCAATTAACTGAAAATAAAAACTCTCGTTTAAATCAATTTATATTAGGTTTAAAACACTATGGAAGAAACTAAAAGTTTTATATCAAAAGAAAAAAGAGAAGAAGGAAAAATTGGAATTTCTCTTTTTTACCGGTATTTTAGTTCCATGCAAGGTGTAAAATTCTTTGCTCCTATCATTTTTATTATTTTATTTATCTCAAGTTTTAAGGATAGTGCCTTTCGCTATTTTGTTTCTTTATGGGTTGATGATTGCAGTAAAATAAATTGTTCCCAAGGTTTTTTCTTAGAAAATTCGATTCGCAGTGGGCTACAGCAAGCGACTCCACTTCATTTAACATTATTTTTTTTGGGATTTTGTTTCACTACAATTTCTTTACTTGCTCTCAATTGGATAACAATTATCGGATTTTTAGCAAATGGAGCACGTATTTTACATGATCAAATGGTCGAAAGCTTTTCTAATGTTCGTGTTACTTTTATGGATGAAAATCCTTCCGGTCGTTTAATTAGAAGATTTAGTGGCGACTATACCCAGGCCAAAGATGAGATACCAGGAGTTTTTGCAGATATTGTTAGTTCTTTAGTAGAATTAACTATAATAGTTTTTATTGTATTAATCAAAGCTCCTTTGGCTATTTTTTCTATACTTCCTTGTACTTTTTTCTATTATCAAGTTCAATCCACATTTAAAGCAGCATCAAGAGAAATTCAACGCTATACTAAAGTATTAGAATCTCCTATTTGGAGTTTGTTTACAGAATCCGTAGTAGGATATCAAACCATTCGAGCTTATGGAAAAACCAATGAATTTATCAATCATTTAAGTACAATTTCGGAAGATTTTGCAAAAGCATCCTTATTGCAAAGTCGATTTTTACGATGGCTTAATTTAAGACTCAAATTTATTTCTGAATGTTTTTCTCTTTCTATAGGTATTATTACAATATATTTTTTATCGCAAAATAAAATCGGAGTTGGCCAAGCTGGTTTTTTAATAAGCTTGACCATAGGTCTTGATGCCATGATGCAATGGTTAACGCGCAGTTTATCTTTAATTGAATCGAAAATGGTTTGTATTGAAAGAATTATTGAATATAAAAATTTACCTTCAGAGCATCCTTCTCATTCTGCTACTTTGGATAAAATCCCTGAAAAATGGCCTCGTCTTGGCGAAGTCATTATTAAAAATTTATCTGCTTCCTATAGAAAGGATTTACCCATTATTCTTCATAATTTAAATATTAAATTTGAAGCGGGAAAAAAAATTGGAGTTATTGGCCGCACGGGTGCAGGAAAAAGCACATTGTTTCAAGCTTTTTATCGTATGATTTACTTTCATACAGGACAAATTATTATTGACGGAGTTGATATTACCCAAATTCCGTTGCATGAAGCACGCCAAATTTTTGCAATTGTCCCTCAAGAGCCGCATTTGTTTTCAGGAACATTAAAATATAATTTAGACCGCACGGGAAAATTTACTGATGAAGAAATTTGGCAGGCATTAAAAGAAGTTCAACTTGCAAAATATGTGGAAACCCTTCCAGGACAGTTAAATTATCTCATTGCCGAAAGGGGTGGAAATTTTTCTGTAGGACAGAGACAACTCTTATGCATGGCAAGAGCGATATTAAGTAACTCTAAAATTATTCTGATGGATGAAGCAACGGCAAGTGTTGATTTGGAAACAGAATCCTTAATTCAAATCGCAATGAAAAAAGCCTTTGCAAATAAAACCACAATTGTAATCGCACACAGATTAGATACCATTCATAACGCAGACTTTGTTGTTGTACTTGGCAATGGACAACTCCTCGATTATGGTGAATCAGAAAAAGTCCTTTCAAAATTAGGAGAGGGTCTTTATTCTCATTTAACTTAAAAAGAATAGGAATTGAGGAATAATGGAAAAGTCAGTAAAAATTCTAATTACGGGAAAGCTTCATGATGTGGCTCTCCAACTTCTTAAAAACCAGCCCCCCGAATTAGCTGTTACTGAACCTCTTGAAATTGTTTACTTACCCGACGCTCCCCGGGATGTCATTTTAAAGGAAATCGAAAATACAAATGTGCTTATCAGCCGCTCGGAAACCGACGTCGATGCCCCTTTGCTTCGTGCTGCTAAAAAATTAAGCGTAGTAGCAAGAGCCGCCGTTGGATACGGCAATATTGATTGCGATATGGCTACAGAACTCGGCATACTTGTTGTCAATACTCCAGGTAAAAATACCAATTCCGCGGCAGAACTCACACTTGGTTTGCTCCTTTCTTTATTGCGTAAAATTCCAGCAGCTCATCAAAGCACCAGCGCAGGAGGATGGAATCGCCATCATTTTACGGGCATAGAACTGGGAGGAAAAACCATTGGTATTGTAGGATTAGGTAACGTAGGCCACAGAGTTGCTAAATTTGCCAAAGGTTTTGACATGCGGGTTATTTGTTATGACCCCTATATTTCTGATGAAGTTTTCCGTAAAAACCAAGCAGAACGCAAAAATACATTAGAAGAATTATTAGCTGATTGCGATATTTTATCGGTTCATGTTCCCTTAAATAAAGAAACAAAGAGCATGATCCGCGAAGTAGAACTTAAAAAAATGCGCAAAGGATCTTTTGTGCTCAATGCCGCTCGTGGGGGTATTATTAATGAAAAAGATCTCTTAAAAACCTTACATGAAGGCTATATTGCGGGTGCCGGCATTGATACATTTGAAAATGAACCTAACCCGCTGAAGGAGCTTATTTCGCATCCTAACGTCATTGTATCACCACACATAGGGGCAAGTACCCTAGAGGCACAATACCGCATTGGTGAAACCATTGCGATTCAAGTTTTGAAATCCTTGCGCGGTGAAATTGTTGATTATCCTGTTAATTTACCTCATGTTTCCATTCTAGGATCAGGAGATCTTCGTCAATTTTCGGTATTAACCGAAAAAACTTCTCTTGTAGCAGCACAAATCTTTGATTTTCACCCTGCCATTCTAAAATTAACCGTAAACGCCAACGTGAATAAAGAAGATCTGCAAATATTAAAATTATCTTGCCTGAAGGGATTTTTATCCCATGTTTCCGATGAATTTGTTTCCTATGTAAATGCGGAACGTTTGCTAGCAAAAAGAGGTATTCAATTTGAAATTGAGCTTAAAAATACGCTCACTTCAAAAAATGAGCTGTTAATTGAAGTTTTTGGCACGGGAACAAATGAAAAAATCTCTGTAGGTTCAGTACTTTACGATGGAAAATTTGCTCGTCTCTGTTCTATTAATGATTTCATTTTTGAAATTGAACCCGAAGGCGATCTCATCGTCATGCAAAATCATGATCGACCCGGTGTTATTGGGGATGTGGGGACTTACCTTGCAAAAAATAAAGTAAATATTGCGCAATTTGAGCTCTCGCGCAATCGCAGAGGCGGCATGGCTATGAGTTTGATTCGCGTGGATGGCGAACTTGAAACCAAAGTCATTGACGATTTTAGAAAACTTCCAAATTTGATATCTGCTAAACTTGTAAGTGGCCTTTAATTCAATATTTTAGGCATTGAAAAAAAAATAACGCTATGATAAATAGAGAAGTTGCCTCTTTTTGTCTCACAAGGAGATCCCCTTTGAATCCAAGTTATGAAATTATTGAACAATTATATCGACTCGACATTGACTCGGGGCTTGTCACTCAAGACCAACGAGCGGCTCAAAAAGAACTTTCTGAATTGGCTAAAAAATCACGCTTAAGTGAAGAAATAATTGCCAAAACACGTACAGATATGTCTTTCCATGAAGCAGATCTCCGTCGTTTATATAAAAAACTTGATGATCTCGAAGAACGCAAAGCAGAGCGTTCCGCGCGCCTCTTTGCAGCTAAAAATGACGACGATCACCGCAGTTTAAAACGTGAACTCGATCACGTCGAACGCGAAATCCGCGATACGCAACGCAAGGCTGATGAAACAGAAAGTCGCATCGAGCAATCGAAATCTCTGTTTCACAAAGCAGAAGGTGAACTCTCAGCATCGACAAATGCTTCCGAAGGAGAGCGCCGCAAAGCTCAAGAAGCGGAAAATAACTCCGCTGGTCGCTTAAATGAAATCAATAAGGTTCGTGACTCTTACCTTTCTCGTTTGGACGATCGCATTGCGCAACATTATATTCGTGTTGCTAAAATTACTCGCAATCCCAACGGCCCTATTTGCCGCGTTTCCGAAAGAGCTTGTGGCAACTGCCGCATTGGGCTTTCACCGCAAATTTTAAATAATATTGCCCGCGGAAAATCTATTGAATTTTGTCCGAACTGCTCGCATTTATTATTACCAAATAATAATTAATTCTTTTTAAGAAATATTAAAAGAGGGACTTAAGCTCACACTTAAATCCCTCTTTTTTTTATATAGCTCTCTAATAATGGTTGTAAATTTAAATATAAATTAACAACCACTGTAACTATAATTTATTGCATAAATTTTAGTTAATTTTGAATATTCTGCAATGGCTTTCATTTTTAGTATCCGTTATTACTTCAAGTTTATCATCGACTGCTGCGGGGATAACTTCGACAGATTCAGTACTTGTGACACCATCAACAGAATAAACTGAAGCGCTTAAATTTATAGAAGAAGGCAGTATTTCGCACATTTTCACAGTATCATGTGAAACTCGAGTGTATTCATATTTGTCTTTTGAGTTTGTTTCAAAATCAGCGCACATTTTATGAGCAACCGCTAAGTCGTCTTCATATCCTTGAGATTCTTCTAATATGCTATCCGCAACTAGGGCAATTTTTCCTTTATTTTCATCGCCATCAAGTTTAACTCCAATTGAGCAAACAATTTTCTTATCACCAATTGATTGAGTTGCTTTAGCTTTAGTAAATTCATTAAATTTATTCGCGCTGAAGTCAAAATTAATTTTATGGGCAATTTTTTTGTCATTGTCTAGATTATCATCCAACTGATTTTCATATGCCCAAAGACCTAATAAGCCTTTATTTTCTAAGGTAGTTTCCTCTTTATTATCATTATTTTTACTATTAGAATTTCCACTATTTTTACAAGAAACAATAGCCAAAGAGAGGACTGCAATACTTAAAGATTTTGTAACTAATGACATACTATAATACCTTACTATAAATATAGTTAAAAAAAACCTTCAACACTTCGCTGAAAGGCACACATATAAGTTCTTTAAATATATTCTCAACGCCCATATAACAATAAATAAATGATTACTTAATTATTACAATTTGATTACAAAAATAACTTTATATATTTAACAATTAGTAAATCAATGTCTACCAGAATGAGGTTTGTTTTTTATAGACAGATTTTTACTATGTCTAGTATAATTTATATAAGCAATGAACTTCACTTGATTCTTTAATATTATCAGAAGAATTTTTAACCTTATTATTATTTCAATAATTATTAATAATTATATATAAAAAATAAATATAAATATGTTAATAATACATGATATTTTAAAGTCATTAAATATAATAATAAATACAAACTATTGATAAAATTAAAATATATCTTTCTTAAATATAACCATTTGATTCGAAAATATTTTTTCCCTAAATAGGGAGCTCCCATTGCAAATAGAGTTTTCCTGTGTGAATTATAGATTTGTTTGTTTTGAACGAAATTTTCGATACTTAAGCTCTATGGGAGTTTCCATTTATGTCTCAAGAAAAACGCCTCGTATTAGACTGGACCAAAGTTCATGACGTATTTCCTATTGAAAAACACCTTTCTCAAGAAACAAATCATCTTTTAGCAGCTAAAAAAGCTTTAATTTCAGGAAAGGGAAAAAGCCCTGAATTCACTGGCTGGGTAGATTATGTAAAAGAAGAAAGCCCTATCCAGTTAAATGCGATTAAACAAACCGTGGAAACCATATGCAGCCACTCCGATGCCGTTGTTGTTGTTGGCATAGGCGGAAGCCTTCTCGGAACAAAAGCCGTGTATGAGGCCTTAACACATTCGTATGCCTTGATAAATCAAGAGACATTTCATCGCCGGCCCGTGTTATTTTGGGCGGGTCACCATATTGCCCTAGATGAGCTTGCAGAACTTCTCGATGCCCTCGACAGCTATACACCAAGCCTCATTGTTGTTTCTAAATCCGGAGGCACGACCGAACCTGCCCTCGCCTTTCGCGTTTTAAAACAATACCTTGATGACCGTTTTGGCGCCGACGAAGCGGCTCACCGTATTTTTGCTATCACAGATCCGAGTGATGGTACCTTATTAAAAATTGCAAAAGAAAATAATTATCCTTATTTCCCCATTCCAAAAAATGTAGGCGGTCGTTACTCTATTTTTACTCCCGTTGGATTGTTACCTTTAGCTATTGCTGGAATTAACGTAACTGAATTTGTTACAGGAGCTCAGCAAGCTTTTGAAGATTGCACTTCAGATAAAAATCATTCTCTCGAAACAAATCCAGCATTATGCTACGCAGGAATTCGCAATATTCTTTATGCGAATAAATTTAAAATTGAATCCCTATGCACTTGGACTCCTAAAGCACGCGGCATTGCCGAATGGTGGAAACAATTATTTGGCGAAAGCGATGGAAAAGAAAACACAGGATTATTTCCAACCAGCGCTAACTTCACAACCGATTTACATTCTTTAGGACAATACTTTCAAGATGGGGAACGCCATATTTTTGCAACACATATTCGTATTATAGATGAATATTCCTTACTCAAGGGTTCTCTCAAAAGAAAAATCAAAATTCCACATTCTACTTTAAATGATGGATTTGATTTTTTAACGGGACACGATCTTTCTTATGTACAAAATGAAGCACAGCAAGGAACTTTTTTAGCACATTCAGACGGTAAAGTACCAACTCTCATTTGGGAAGTTCCCGAATTAAATGCGTGGTGGCTTGGTTATTGGATGTATGTTAATATGTTAGCTTGTGGCATTGGCGGTTATGCGCGCGGCATTAATCCTTTTGATCAACCAGGTGTTGAGGACTACAAAAATAACATGTTTGCTCTCATGGGAAAACCCGGTTATGCTGATAAGGCTGCTCAGATTAGAGGCAGATTAAACACAGGTAATCGTTTGCGTTCCCTGGGGCTTACGAGCAAGTAAAATAATTTGAGAGCCCACTTAGAAGGGAAGAGAATGAGTTCCAATATTCATGTCGATAAAGAAAAAGATCTTGCAAAAATTGGGAATATTACTGTTCGGCTTGCTAAAGAATATGAAGTTCCCGCACATTGGATGGGAAATGATCTCGCATCACATCAATTAAGAGCCGCTTGGCTTCGCATGAGTGATGAAGATCTTCCCATGAATCCCAGATTGGTGGGAAAACCGGGAGTGGGAAAAACCACACTTGCCGTAGCCGTAGCCAAAGAATTAAAATACCCTGTTTACTTAATGCAAGGTACAAGTGATACACGCCCCGACGACCTTATCATCACGCCCGTCATCACGGAAGGAAAACAAATTTCCTATGTGGCCAGCCCTCTCGTTACAGCAATGCTTTTAGGGGGAGTTTGTATTCTCGACGAAGGTAACAGAATGTCAGAAAAGAGTTGGGCGAGTTTGGCTTCGCTTCTCGATCACCGCCGTTACGTTGACTCCGTAATTGCAGGCGTACGCATTCACGCCCATCCTGAATTTCGTTTTGTAACAACAATGAATGATGACTCCAGTGTTTATGATCTCCCCGAATATATTCAAAGCAGATTAAATCCACAAATATTTTTGGATTTTGCCGATGTTGAAACAGAGGCGCGTATCATTCGCTACACTGTGCCCTATATAGAAGATAATTTACTTTTAATTCTTGTGAATTTCTTATCATTATCACATAAATATGAAGAAACTTATTCTGTAAGAGATGGCATTCAAATTGCAAAATACGCGCAAAGATTAAGATCTTTGGACAGCAATCTCACTCTTCCAAGAGCGTTAAAATCAAGTGTTTTTGCTATACTAGGCGAGGATGCCCTGAAATATTTTCCAACTGATGAGCAATTGCAAAACGAACAACACTCTTCAGCAAGACCCAATTTAAGACCCGTTTAAGTAAGTAACAATACAGAGTGAAAACAAAATGAGTCCATTAAAAAATATTATAAATATTTCAAAATATTTTTGTTTTGAATTTGATCACAATTTATTAGAACACTCAAATCTTAAAGAAGATTTTATTGGATGGGAATATTCCATTGGAAATCTTCGAATGCCATTATTAAAAGAATATTTTCCAAATTGTGATGTTTCTTTTTTCCCAATCACAAAAACAAGTCTACAAGAAAATTGTATTATTAAAAATATTGATTTATTAGAAAATGAATTTTCTAACTTAAAAAAAACACATATTCTTGTTGATTGGCCTGAAGAATTTAATAATTTATTACCGCAAATTTTAAAAAGTTTTCCACATTGCGTCACTCTAAATTCAAAAGAAGTCATTGAAACAGAAGATTGTTTAATTTCAAATGAAGAAAATCTATTATCGCAAATGGAAATGAATCCTGTTACTTTTATGGAACCTTTTGATAGCAAACGCTATCTTTTAAAAGTTCTTCAAAATAAAAGTTTAAATATCCACTGCGTCGGAGGTTTTGAAAATTGTTTACAATGGCAATTATTTGAACAAGCAACCTCAAAATCCATAGTTCCTCCTGAATTGATTCTTCCAGGAGCAATAACAACATGGCTTCAAAAAAACTTTTCCAGTCCAATTCATCCCGCAACCTTAAAAAATGAATACTTAATTCATAATATTTCAAATTCATGTAAAAACATGATTCAATTTATTCAAAATCATGCTGGTGAAAAAATTCTTATCATTTGTGGATATGAATTATTAAAACAATTTGAAATGCAAATCGCAAATAAAATAGAAACAGGAACATTACACGATTTCTTAGAAGAAAAAATTATTTCTTTCCATGATGCAAAATTAAAACACAATACAAAGCAATTGATTTTATGCCAACCTTCCATCGATTCTTGTTGCGAATATATGAATTTAACAGGATTTTTCGCAAAGGATCTGTTAAAGGAAAAGAATACAATATTAAATTGGATCAATTTTGCAAAAAAAAGTTATGCTGAAGCATTTTTAAGAACTTCAGAAAAATACGACAATTGGACTAAACTCAAAATAAGTGCGAGTCAAGAAAGAGATTACTTTAGATTTTCATACCGACTTGCTTATGATAAAAATTTATTATTCCCAAATATTTTTGATATGCTTTTAGCAGCAACTTCAGTCATTGATTCTAACTTTGCCTATGAATTATTAAAAGAGTGCAAAAACATACCGACAAATGCTTTATTTGCGAGCACGCTTCAACAAATTCATTTACCATTATCACGTTTTTTCAAAAAGACATCAAAAATAAGTATACAAAAATTTGAGACCATTCAAAGTTCTAAAAAAATTACAAAATCAAAAATAAAGTCGGTTGATAAAATAAAGCAACACTCAAAAACCCCGCCAGTAGATGAAGAAAAATACGCTGATAACAGTTGGATCCATGAAGATCATCCTTATTCGTGCTCCTTTCCAAGTGAAGATATTTTTATGGAACGTCTAGCTTTAAATATTAAAAAAAATATGCGAGATAAAGTGCGTTCACAAGAAATTATTCATCAAGAACTCCAAGCCGATTTTTGTGATGGACTCGATATTCGTGAAACAATACGAAATTGGCATAAAGAAAAAATTATAATAAAAGACAAACTCAATACAGGAAAAGCAGATATTGGTGCCGTTATATTTAGTTTTGCAGAACCAATAAAAGATGACTTTTATTCATGGAAATCATATTGGCTTGCCGAACAACATGACGATAGCAATTTAATGTTTTATGCCACACCCTTTAAAGATAATTTAATTGGACCTGGCATTGCAAAAAGTGAATTTGGCGGATTTGCAGTAATTCCGCTACCAAGCTCTATAGAAAGTCCTTGGAATAATCCCTTTATTCTTCACTATGCACAAAATGCAACAGAATGTTTAATTTTAGCAGGAGCATTATCTACAAATCATAGAAGTATTTTATTTATTTCAAATCATCCTCCTTCTCAACATATTTCAAAAATTCTTAAACAAAGTAGAAAAAATATAATCTACGCAAAATTAGACGAATTTCCTCAAGAAGACATTAGACTCGTACGTACATTTCATATTCTTGCCGAAGCAGGAGTTAGAAATTACGCGCAAAAGTACATTAGAAAGGATTCATAAAGTATATGCCCTCTCAAAATTGTTTAAAATTAGCTCATCGTTTGGCATCTTGTTTTATTAAATTTGGATTGCCCTCAGTTATTTCAATTGCGACATGCTCTTCCTATGCTGTTCAGACCGAACCTAAATTAGTACAAACGGCTCCTATTATTCCAGGATCAACCATTCATGCTCATAAATATCAATTTTCAAATGGATTGAAATTAATTATTGTGCCTGACAAACGCAATCCTGTCGCTACTATTCACTTTATTCTCGATGCAGGAAGTAACAGAGAATATAAAGGAACAACGGGTCTTGCACATTTTTTTGAACATATGATGTTTCGAAAAACAGAAGGTGTGCCAGAAGGAAACTTTGATCGCGTTTTAAACTCCTTTGGAGGCAGTGGCAATGCAGGAACAAATGATTCCTTTGTAACTTTTTATACAACTTTTCCTGGTCCTGCCTTAGAATCTATGCTGAAATTAGAGTCCGCTCGCTTTCAGCATTTAGACATAACTGACCCCTATTATTCTATTGAAAAAGGCGCTGTTATTTCTGAAAGAAAATTGCGGATTGAAAATGACCCCTTATCACGAAGCGGTGAAATTTTAAAAGCCATAACGGAACGCGACACAACGATGGAATGGTTGCCTATTGGTACTAAAGAAGATGTTGAAAATATGAGCGTTGAAGCAGCTAAAACATTTTATAAAAACTTTTACACTCCTGATAATACTTTAATGGTTATTGGAGGGCCTTTTGAACCTAAAAATGTCGCTAATTTAGTACAAAAATATTTTGGAAGTTGGGAAGGTAAACTTAAAATACAGCATTCCAAATTACCCTCTGATTACTTTACGAGAGACTTAGGTAAAAATTTTATTTGTAGTGCCCCTATTTTTACTAAAAAATATAAAATAGTTTATCCTTCTGACAATTCAAATATGAAAACAATTATTTACTCTATTATATTTCAATCATTATTAGATGACAATATAAATGGCACATTTGAAAGAAGATTGGTAAAAGAAAATTTAGCCACCGATTTTAGTTTTTATAAAATATATTGGCAAAATCAAAGCAATCCCATCGTAGCTAATTTTTCTTTATCGAAAAGTCAAAAATTTGAAACTGTTCAAGCATTTTGGCTAAAAGGTGTTGAAGAGGTATTTAAAAAACCTATTACCGATAAAATAAGAAGACAAATCCTGAAGCAATTAGCGGTTTCAAATGCAGAAACTGCCGAAAAAATGACTGGTTTAGTGAATACAATATTAGATAATACTTTTTTTCTAAATGATTTTAATGCTTCTGGACAAGCTGAAAAGATTGTAAAAAGCGTTACAACGGAAAATTTTAGACAATGGCTCAAGGAAAGTCTCAACGGAAATAAATTTTATGTTACAGGAATAGTTCCTCCAGGTGAAGCTCCAAGCTGTTCCGATCTCTATTCTGATTTTCAAAAAAACATGAAAAAATAAGTAACAAGGACAAATGAAATGTATAAATTAAATAAATTTAAACTACTTAAAAATATATCTTATTTATGTTTTATGAGCGCTTCTTTTAACACTCTCGCTTATGCACAAGATTCATTACAAAGCAGCCGTCCCATCATATTTTCAAAACCTACAGAACTCAACTGGCGCTCCATTAATTGGCCAAGCATCAATTACTCCCGAATTCCTGTAGATGGAGGAGCTGCAATCTATAGTCTGCCAAGCGAATCCGCTCTAAAATTTAAAATTAATTTTACTTTTCCTGGTGGAGTTTATTCTCTACCAAAAGAAGACAGACCCGCTTATGGTGCACTTATCGACATGCTTATTTTGGGCGGTATTGGGAATTTAAGTTTTGATGAATTACAAAATTATACAACAGAATATGGAATTAATTTAAAAGCATCATTAATGCCAAATGGGCAATTAATTATTTCAGCTGATGCGCTCAGCTCTGATTTTAGCAGAGTATTAGATTTATTAACAGACATGATCTTAAAGCCGCGCTTTGATAAAAAAGCTCTTCCCCTTTGGAAGCAACAATCTACAGATGCTTTTAAAAACTTACTCGATGCTAATACAATCGAAAAACAATACCGATTTATTGATCAACAGTCTTATTCCATTGTATTTGGAGAAAATCATTATTTTACTTCTATTATAGAAAGAGCTTCACCCGCTGTAATAAGTAAAGTAACAGACGAAAAAGTGAAAGAGCTTTATAAAAAAGAAATTAGTAAAAATGGATTAAACGTATTTCTTTCTGGTTCATATACTCAAAAAGATCTTGATTCTGTTAAAAATTTAATTTCTAAAATTCCTTATTTAGAACCTTCTGTTCGGACTTGGTTACCTTCTCGGGATATTGAAGCATATAAAGGGAATAAAATTAGAACTGAAATCATTACCAAACCCGACATGAGTCAATGTAACATTTCGTTACGTTACTATTTTCCTAAATTAGGTAAATTAAATTCTATTGAAACAACTCAATATGATATATTAGAAGAAATTTTTTCTTCTAATGGAGGTGTTGTTGGTGGCGATCGCTTTTCTAAAGCTTTAAGAGCAAAATCAGGTATTAGTTATTCTCCTCACGCTTACTTTAATGATACGGTTCTATTTCCAAATACGGATATTGGTTTATTTAATCTCTCATTCCAAAGCCCCAATGAACGTATCGCTGAAGCCATTCAACTTGCAACAAAAACGTGGGATGATTTTCTTAAAAATGGAATTACGCAAGAAGAATTAGATAATACAAGAACAGCTCTAATCAATAGAATGCTAACAAGTGAATCCACGGTATTTAATAAATCTGATGAAATTATGATGCAAATAAATCGTGGGAATCTGCCTAGCATCAATCCCATAGAATTTAATCTTGCAAAATTGGATAAGCAAAGAAATTTAAAAAACGTGAACGACACACTAAAAAAACTAGCCGATCAAGCTATCGTTCCCGTCCTTGTCATTATGGGAAATCCTAACGCAGAGCAAATAAATCAACTTAAGAATTTAGACAATATTGATATAATTGCTATTAATGATCTTGAAGCATTAGCAAAGCCGTATAATAAATAAAAGGAGTTAAATCATGATTAAAGAGTTTTCTGTATCAGCATCATCTGCAAATGATTTTGTAAAAAAAGTAACAGATTCCTTATCAACGAGAGAACTCGGAAAGATTGCGAGTATTTCTTTATCTGGCGAAAATGTGATTATTTGCTTTTCTAAATTAGGGAAAAGTGAAGTTATTTTTACTTTAAAATCTACTGAAAATGGTTTTCAATGCATTCATAAATCTGAAAAAATTTCTTTTACTCATAAAGCTTTTCGTTCCGATATTGAAAATAAACTTTCTAAAGTCCTTGAATCAAATGGTGCTATTGTAAATTCGTAAAATTTATAAATTATGAATAATTTAAAAAATAAATTTAATTTAAATTATTTCAAAAAGTTTAAAAATCAATTATTAAAATTTATCTTTCAAGAATAAAACTAAATAATAATAATTACTTATAATATTTGCCTTCACAGATTTCTTTCTGTTACTATCCAACCGGATTATTTTTCAAATGTTCAAAAAAGGATTCTACTCTATGAAAAAATGGGCAATAGCACTCATAGCATTGGTATCTATAAGCAGCTGCGGAAAAGTAACAAATGAAGATAATATTGGTACAAATAATTTTGAAATGTTGACGCTTAAGAAGAAACCTAAGTCGAAAAAATATAATTCATATCCTTTTAGTGCATCAAATGAAACTGCAAAGATATCTATGAATGTTGATGTCAATTGCCCCAATGGACTTCCTGGATCTAATCCATGGATTGAAAGAAATTTAACTCTCGGTGTTGGCTCAAAATCTGGTATAAGTATTATTAAAAATAAAAAATGTTATATTACAATTAATAGCTTTGTTAATGCAAAGTCAATAGCATATAAGCCTGTTAATAATCCCGCCATTCTTGAAATAAATGAAATTGGAGATGCAGAAGCAGGTAGTGTTAAGGCAGACTATATCTCAACAGATGCTAGCCCTGTTACCGAAACGTTATATGTCTATGCTGAAAATTATGAACTAGCAGTTATTGAAAATTCTCCTTATCCCATATTCAGTACATTTGGAATTATTTACTCTGCGAATCCTTCAAGAAAAATTAAAGCTCAAGCAAATCAAACTCAAACTGTTACAATTTCAATTCAACCTATGTCAGGTAATATTATTAAATCACTTACAGCTACTATGGTAGAGTATTCCAAACCTACAAATGATTGGGTTATAGATAAATTAGATAACTGCAAATCATTCACAGATTTATGCACTGTCACTTTAAAATTCTCTCCTAAAATAATTTATAACAATAATACTGCAGAACTTCTTGTCTCTTATAAAGATCCTTTAGGAAAAACTCAGTCAACTCGAATTGGTTTTACTTTTTCATCCGAGAAATAAATTTTACGGAAAAGATTGTTTTTTTTTTTTTTTTATAGTAGAAGTTCTGCGAACCCTTTTGTTACCTAACCTTTGTCAAGTAATTAAAAATACTTGTAAATTTTGGAGAATTCTATGAAAAAAATCATTGCATTAGCCTCTGCTGTTATTTTAATTTCAGGTTGTAATAGAAAGTTTAATTCGGATACTGTTAATGGAAATTCTACAGACATTACACCTACACCAGCAAAGATAAATGTTACGTTGAAAAGAATGGCTTCACCTGCAACTGCTAACTTTACAAGCATCGTTGTTGATGTAGTTTGCCCTAAAGCGCTACCTGGAGGGAATGATTGGTCTGAAAAAGATGTAAACATAAATGCAAGCAGCTCTACTTTTCAAATTGTATCAGGCTTTGCTTGTAATGTTTCTTTAAAATCTTATAAAGATACAAGTGGAATTATTTATACTGTAAAAAGTTCCCCATTGGTCATTAATATTGACGCTTCAGGTTTGGCTCCTATAACAGAAGCGATTTCTTACATAAAAACACTTCCAGATAACAGTGTTGATCCATCTCCATGGTATTTTGCCGCAGCTTCTCCAACACCATTTGGCATAATTCTAAATTATGGCACCGATCCTACTTCTGTTACAAATGCTCTCGCTAATAGTAATACTAGTATGATTCCAACAAATGTTATTCAAGCGGGTCCTGGTGCAGCAGCTCCTATCGCCACTCCCTTTAATTTAGAAAAAACCCAAAGAAATGATGGCAAAGCTGATTATTCCTTGTTAGGTACGGTATCAGGCGCCAAAAAGTGTCAAATTTTCCCAGCAGCCAGCGTGCCTGATTTTAGTTACAATACAGTTAATAACTTAATGAACGCAAGTACAGGTACAGATTGTCCAGCAAATATGTTATCTGGAAATCAAGGTAACTGGAACTCCTTCAATAACGCTGGAAATCAAGTAATTATCTGGGGTAATAAAGAAGACGATAAAGAATATTTAGGCTACATTTATCTTACAATACTTGCTCAAACACCACTAGCTCCATAACTAAATTAAATTTTAGTTATTTCATACCTAGGACTTCCTTTGCCAAAATCCAATAAAATAATTATTTTTAATGGGCAGGCAGCAAGGAAGTCTTCTTTTTATTATAAAACAATTTTATAACTTGAGTCTCAATGTTCCTTGAGTTATGAGGAACTTTTGATTTCTTGTTCGATCTTCTTTAGGAGAAAAACCAATGGTATTCACATCTTCCGCTGTTACACTTGAATGGAACCGCAATAATCTGATTTTAAAGAGAGGAGCGAGTCAAATTCTTATCAATGCCGAAAACGTACAAAGCCTTCGCACTCAAGAGAATGAAGAAACTTTTGTTCAATTTTTCCGCACGACTGCTCTACAAAATAGAGAAGCGCGTCGCGTTTTTCTTTCCTGGGAACGCAAAGATACAGAACTTCTTACTAAAATTTACAAAGAAATGATGTCCTAAAACACATTTCTTTGTAAACCCAAACACTAAAAAACAAATAAGCCAAACAATTTCAACACTTTACAAGGTGAAATTTATGCAACAACAAACACCCTCTCCCGATCTTCCTTTTGTCAATATTGCTTATTACAAATTTGTGAATATTATAGATCCTCAAGCGCTGCGCGAAGTTCTCCTCAATTTATGCAATAGTTTAAATATCAAAGGAACTATTATTTTAGCTGAAGAAGGAATTAATTCTTGCCTTGTGGGCTCACCTGAAGGCATTGATTCCTATATTGAATTTATGCACAACCACGAATATTTTTCCGATGTAGAATTTAAAAAAAGTTATAGCGATCACATTCCATTTCGCCGCATGATTATCAAGGTGAAACAAGAAATCATTCCTATGGGCATGGAATCTATTAAACCAGCTCATTTTACAGGAAAATATGTTGATGCCCTAGAACTCAAAAAATGGCTGGATGAAGGCGAGGAACTCGTTATTCTTGATACCCGCAATGACTACGAAGTAGAATTGGGAACATTTCGTAACGCCATCGATCCCAAACTCAAAAAATTCCGTGATTTTCCTGAATGGATAAGAGACAATTTCAAAGAATATAAATCGAAGAAAGTTGTTACTTTTTGCACAGGAGGCATTCGCTGCGAAAAAGCCACTGCTTTCATGCGCCAAGAAGGCTTTGAAGAAGTGTACCAAATTCAAGGTGGCATTTTAAAGTACTTTGAAGAAACACTTAAAGAAGCACCAAATGAAGACAATCATTACGACGGCGACTGTTTTGTTTTTGATTATCGTGTTGCAGTCGATAAACAATTAAATGAATCAAAATATGAAATTTGTTACTCGTGCTGGACTCCTTTAAAACAAGATGATTTAAAAAGTCCCATGTATAAAGCGGATCATCATTGTCCTCATTGCTATGATAAATTTCATGAACGTGAGGCTCGTCGTAAAAACACCATGCTTGAAAACAATATGAGAGCATTAAAAGTACGCCAAGAAAGAGCAAAGCAAGTTCGCGAAAAATGGGAGAAAGGACTCCTTTAAATCTACTTTTTGCCTAATTAAAAACCCGAGAAAATCTTCGGGTTTTTAATTTTCTTTTGTTTCTTTATCAATCAATAGCTTTTCTATCTGAAATATAAACTCCTGCAAGAACAAATTTATCCATATTATTTTTCTTTAGTCCCAACACATATGGTTTAATTAAATATGAAGAGACATAGCTATAAATTGTTGCCACAGGGGCATCTTTTAAAATAATTTGCGATGCTTTTTCAAATAAAGATTTTCGTTTTGCCAAATCCATTTCCTGCAATGCTTTATTCACAATGGCATCATATTCTGGATTTCTATATTTAGCATCATTTGAGAGATCATTGCTACGGTAAGGGTTTAGGAAGTCACTGGCATCGTTAATATTAGCAACATTGCCCATTCTCAAAACTTCGAATTGTCCTTTACTGCGTTTATCGAGCATGGTTTTCCACTCTTCATTTTCCGTAATTACATTAATTCCTAAATTTGTTTTCCACATTGAGGCTACCGCTGTGGCAATTTTGCGATGTGCTTCGCTGGTATTATACAAAATATGTAATGTTAATGGCTTACTCTCTGAATATCCTGCCTCTTGATATAACTTTCTGGCTTCTTCTAACTGTTTTGCACGGGGCCAATTATGCCAATAAACCTTACTTTGGGTGTAATTTTTTAAGCCATAAGGAACTGGGTCATACAGAGGTTTTTGCCCCATCCCCAATACAGAATTCGCAACAGCGTCACGATCAATTGCGATGCTTAATGCTTGACGTAAA
Source organism: Silvanigrella aquatica (assembly GCF_001907975.1). NCBI lineage: Bacteria > Pseudomonadati > Bdellovibrionota > Oligoflexia > Silvanigrellales > Silvanigrellaceae > Silvanigrella > Silvanigrella aquatica. The sequence goes on along the minus strand of NZ_CP017834.1, from coordinate 1,396,488 downwards.
TTAGAATTATTAAAGGGTGGTTTTTCATTATTAAAAACATAATTATAGCAAGCTAAATAAGGTTGATTGACAAGTTCAGCACCATATTTATGTTTAATTTGTTTATATTGATTTACTGGAATTGTCGAAGTTAAATCTAATTGACCTGTTTCATACAAGGTAAATTCCGAATTCTGATCGACAACAGAATAAAAGTTTGCTTTTTCAAGATATGTTTCTTTATTATTCCAATAATTTGAATTGCGTTCAACAGTAACTTTATCGCCTACTTTTCTATACGTTAACTTAAATGCGCCATTAGAAACTAAATTTCCAACTTGCGTAAAAGAATCCTGAAATTTTTCAACATTTTTTTCTTGCACAGGAAAGGTATTTGTTACTGTTAAATTTTCAAAAAATGACGCTGTCGGTTGCGTCAAAACAAATTCGAGTGTTTGGTTATTAAGAGCTTTCACACCAAGAGTATTTGGTACTTTTTTTCCGTCAACAATTTCTTTTGCATTCACAACAAATTCAAGAAGAGAGGATTGCTCCGATGCTATTTTAGGATCAACTAAACGGCGCAGGGAATAAACAAAATCATTTGCTGTAATTGGAGAACCGTCAGACCATTTTAAATTTTTTCTCAATTGAAAGGTATATATTTTTCCATCGGCACTAATTTTCCAACTTTCTGCTGAGGCGGGAACTATTTTTCCCTCTTGATTGGCTTGAATAAGTCCTTCAAAAATTTGTCTTACTATGGTCGTACAAGTCGACTCATTGCATTTTTGTGGATCGAGGGATTTTGGCTCTTCTCCAATGCCAATATTTAACATTTGTACTTTGGCAAGCTTCGCATTTGCAGGAAGCGCATGTGAATATTGCGTTGCTAAAACTGTAGCAAAACCCAATGAAATGATTTTAGAATAATAATTCATACTACCCCCGCAAATTAATCATAACTTGAAACACTTGACAGGAATAGTATCAAAGTTATCTGTGGTAGGCTATATGAATTTTTTATTAAAAAACTGCTTATCTAGTTTATATTTTATTAAATAATTTAATAAAAATTCTATTAAGAATTGAGCTGCATAGCAACATCATGAACACTACTCACCACCATTTTCCAAGGTTCTGATGCAAAACCTGGAAAACTATCTCCGCAACAATAAAGACCTTCAATACCCATTTTTGTTTCTTTAACTTCAATTTGTGGCGACATGTCACAAGGAATTGTAAAAGCAACGGGAAGTAAAACAATGCGCTCTAATAATTTATTTTGCGGAATACGAGCTCCCTTTTTAAATTCCTCGGCAAACTCGGATTTTAAAACACGTGCTGCTGCACGCCGTAACCTGGAAATAGCTTCACGGACAGAAGGCGCCTGCAAAGACTCCTCATACTCTAATTTTGTCGAAAATAAAATGCGGCCATCATGGGTCACAAAACCCTGTGCTCTTTCAACAGGAAACACAAGTCTGTCACCCGACCCGCTTTGTTCAGGCCATTGCTCCGATTTAACCGATAAAAAATCTGAAATTTCAGATATCACTAAAGAAACAGGACGAACCTTGGAAACAAATCGTGATTGACTGGGCGAAAAATTTTCTTTGGGTAACAACCCTAAACATTTTACAAGGGGTATTGCCAAAATTAATTTTGAACACTTTAATATTTTATTTAAAGGCTGAATTTCATCAGATAAAAGCAATTGAAATTTTGTTACTTTATTATAATGAACACGTACCACCTCGCATAAAGTGCGAATGATCACGCCACGATGTCTTAAAATCTTTTCTATAGCAAATTCAAGCCCTTTTTTTCGAAAGAATGAAGGGGGAATTGTATTTTTATGATTTGAAAAAAAATCATATAATGCTTTGCATACATATTGAAATGTTGCTTTTTCCCATTGAGGCCCCACTAGGGACGTGAGTATAGGAGCAAAAGTTTCTTTAGTGCCTTTGCCACATTCATTCCAAAAAGTAGATTTCTCAAAAATAGTAAAATCTTTTGCTTGTGAGTTATTATCCTCATTTAAATGGTTGGAATTGTAAAAATCAAATACTAACGATTTAAATAATTCCGAATCTTTTTTGGTAAAGATTTCGCTTGACCCCGAAAATAAATCGACTTCAGAGACAAATTCTTTTTTTACAATGTAACATTTGTTTATTTTATTAAAATCAAGGGAATTGTCTTGAATTAAAATCTCTTCAATTTGGTTTTTTTCATCTTCAGTTAAATGAGATTCAACGTGCCTATAAAGTGCTTCCAAAGTACCTGCTTCCATAGATTCAAATCCTGGACCACTTAAATAAAGATTTTTAAAAGCATTTTCATTTATTTCCTGACTAATTTCTTCAGAATTTTTACCTGTAAATTTAAAAGTGGAAGAGAAAAAAAAGCGCCCTCCCAATTGCGGCTGCTTTTCAATTAAATGAATTCCCCGCTCCCTTTTCTTAGGATCACGGGATAACCTTAAAGCAAGTAATAATCCAGAAATACCACCACCAACAATCACAAATTCAGGATTTGTTAAAATATCCATTTAGAATTCCTTTTAAGACTTTAAATCTTGATTTAAAAGAGATTCTTCTTTTGCTAATTCTTCATCACGCTTTTGTTCGCGGGCTTTTAAATCGGCAATCATTGTGGCATCGGTGGAATCTCCTTCGCCTTCTCTAAAGCTTAAGCCTTTTAATATGCCAAGGTAACTGCGATAACGTTCTGGCGATATTTTTTCCTCAGAGACGGCCTGTTTAATTCCGCATTGAGGTTCGTGATCATGAGCACACTCACGGTATTTGCATTTAAAAGGACGAAATTCGGGGAAACAATAACTTAATGAAATGGGATCGTAATTACTAATATGAAAAGAACGAATACCTGGGGTATCAATAGCATAAGCACCAATATCTAATTGCAACAAACTATTGTACGTTGTTGTATGACGGCCTTTGTAAAAAATATCAGGATTTTCGTCTACTATTTGCTCAAACTCAGGTTTCATTAAATTTAAAATACTGCTTTTACCAACGCCCGAATGTCCGGCGAAACCCACTAATTTCCCTTTAAATAATTTTCTTAAATGCTTCACACTTTCAGGGTTTTTCTTAGGTTTTAAAGCACATAATTCAACAACATCATAGCCAATATTACGATAGATTTCTACACGGCGCTTATAAATTTCAACAAATTCTTTACTTGCTAGTTTTTCGTTACTTAATAAATCGACTTTATTTAAAATAATAACAACAGGAATTTTTTCCATTTCTGCTTGCACTAAAAAACGATCAATAAGTCCCCAGCGCACTTCAGGATGCAAAACAGACGCCACAATTGCAACAAGATCGATATTTGCTAACATCACATGCTCCCAGTCAGGACGCATGGGGTCTTTTCTTGAAATTTTGCTTGTTCTGGCAAAGGAGTGTTGCACAACTCCACGAGGTAAATCGGTATCAACCGGCTGTCCCTCATCGTCAAATTGCAATTCCGCACTTGGCTCGAATAAAACACGATCACCCACAACAACAAAGTTACGCTCGCGGTGAGCTCTTTGAAAATGTCTTTTTGCAACAGAACAAAGCCAAAGATTTTCCGTTTCCGGCATCCCTTTTTCATTTTCCTCAGCAATAAAAACATTTCTTTTTTGCACTTCAATCACACGACCGCGACGCATGCCTTTTGTGTAAAGATCTTCAATGGTGGCTTGTATTTCTGATTTCGATTGATGCGCATTGGGAGCATCAATTATCCAGTCATCAACCACACGGCCACGAACAGATCTTTTTTCTTTTTTTATTTTCTCAATTTTTTTTAAATTGTCACGCTTGTCATCATGTGCGACAAAGTTTTTGATGCGAGCCAAGTGTTTACTCCTATTGATGTTTGCCCACAATACGTTTATACATCATCCCGCTAGGCTTGGAAACCAACCGTTCACAGGTGCACAGATCTTATGGAACATCAAAACAACGTTGACAATACCTCTTCCACTTTTCTTCGTCAGGATGCCCTGACACGCCTAGAATGGAATAAAATAACCCAATATCTTGCAGGATTTGCAACATTTCCTCACTCAAAAAAAACATTTTCGGAATTAGAACCTTGGTTGGAATTAGAAGATAGAAATTTTTTCTTTACAGCCACTTCGGAAATGCTCGATTTAAATACAGAAACTAATGGCATTTCGCTAGAATCTTTCGATTTCACTCTGTTTCAGAATTTCTTACAAAGAGGAGCTCTGCTATCTCCTCAAGCACTGTATCAAATTTTAATTACACTCAAACTTTGTCACTCTATTCAATCTTTTTTTAAATATGAAAAATCTCGAGCGACAAAGTATCCCAATCTTTTTAATCTCTCAAATGATTTAAAACCACATATGGAGCTCCATGCTAAATTAAATAAAAGCGTGGATATGGATGGAAATATTTTATCGAGTGCTTCTCCCGAACTGCATTCCGCACGCAGCCGCTTAGAACACGCCAAACGTAAAATAGTCGAACAACTAGATGAAATTCTTAAAAAACAAGACATTCGAAACGCTCTGCAAGATGACGTCTGGATGCTGCGTGACGGTCATTATGTGCTTCCCATAAGAGCCGATCGCAAATCAGGAATTGAAGGCATTCCTCGGGGAGTCAGTCAAAGCGGTTCCACCGTTTTCATTGAACCCCAAGCACTTGCCATGCAACAAGCTCAATTAGAAAAAGCACAAAATGATGTTGAAGTAGAAGAACAACGTATTTTGCGTGAACTCTCTAAAGATTGTTACCTTGTTCACGAAGACATCCTTTCTTCATCTGAAATTTTAACACAATTCGATAATATTATTGCCCGCACTAAGTTTGCAGGCGTGATTCACGGCATAAAACCGGAATTTTTAAAACCTCGTGATTTAAACCCTCGATTTAGTCTAATCAATGCAAAACATCCTTTATTTCTTCTTGAGAATAAAAAATGTATTGCCAACGATCTGCATCTTGCTCCCAAAAGTCAAGGCGAAACATCTCCTTACGTCTGGGTTTTAAGTGGACCCAACGCAGGCGGTAAAACAGTTGCCATGAAAACAGTAGGCATTATAGCTCTTATGGCCAAGGCAGGACTTTTTGTTTCCTGCGATAAAGCTGAAATTCAGGATTATGAGAATATTTTTGTAGAATTGGGCGATAGACAAAATAGAGAAGAAGATCTCTCGACGTTTTCTGGACATCTTGCTCAAATTAAAAGAATATCGGAACAAGCCAATGAATTGAGCCTGATTTTATTAGATGAAGGATTTGTCGGAACCGATCCCGCCATTGGCGTGGCCATGGCGCGCTCCACATTAGAGTATTTTTCAGTAAAAAAAGCAACTGTCATCATAACAACGCACTTTTCAAATTTGAAAACGTTAGCAGACAATGACTCGCGTTTTTTTAATGGTAGCATGGAATTTGAACCACATAAATTATTGCCAACATATAAGCTTTTAAATGGAATTCCTGGACAAAGCTACGCAATTGAGCTCGCAGAACGCATGGGGCTTAATAATAATATTATACAAAAAGCACGAACATATTACGGTTCTGAATCAGAAAGAATGGAAAACCTTCTAAAAGAACTGCAATTGAAACGTATCGAAATAAACGAAGAATTAACGAAACAAAATTTATTAACCCAAAAATTAGACTCTGAATTCAAATCATTAAAAAATGAAAAAGAACAATTATCTGAATTAAGAGGTGATTTGGTTGAAAATTATCGCAATAAATTACAAAAACGACTTAATGCATTTGAAAATAGATTAGAAATTCGTGAAAGACAATTTGAAAAACAAAAAGAAACTCTGTTAAGAGAAATTCATGAAATTTCTCATAAAGAAACAATTGAAAACAATTTGGAAATTTCTCAGGCACAACAAAATAATTTGAGTGAAAAAAATCAAAATAAATTAGCTCCTGCTCAAAAAAAAGAAATAATAAACACAGCAAAACCACAAAAACTTTCTGGGTTTGAAGCTTTATCAGGAATTAAACTTCCGAAAACCACATCAGCTAAAAGTTCTCCTAATTATCAATCCCTGGATGAAAAAGCGGAAAGATTTAGAGCACCTAAAAACATGTCAAGCCGCTCTTTATTAGATGAAGCAAGAATGAGTTTACAATCTTTAAAAAATTCTTTTGATGACATTGAAGAGCAGTTGCATGATGATTTAGACACTCTCCAAGAAATTGAAAAATCGACCAAAGAAAAAGTACGCTCCGCGCAACAAACAGCAAAAGAAGCACAATCACAGGGACGCTCTCCTGAGTTCTGGAAACCAGGTATGAGTGCGAAATCCACTAAATTAAAAGAAAAAGGAGTTGTCTTAAAAACAGCTGATTCCAAAGGAAATATTGAGTGTCAATTTGGAATTTTGAAAATTAAAATTCCCTATCACGAATTGATTCCGGGAAATGAAACCTTGCCAAAACAAAATAGTTCCTCACCTCAAAAATCATCTTTAAATGTAAAACCTTTAACAAAAAATTTCAAAAAATATCATAATCTTCAAGACAGTGAAATTCCACCAACGTTACAACATGGTGGAAATACCATACAATTATTAGGTTGCACTGTAGATGAGTCTTTAGATAAACTTGATATCGAATTAGACAAAATGCATCGAATGGATGTTGACAGAGTGGTTATCATTCATGGTCACGGCATGGGTAAAATAAAAGAATCTGTAAGGAGACATCTTGAAGATTCCTCGTATAAATTAAGATTTCGCGGCGGTCGGCATGGCGAAGGTGGAGATGGTGTTACCATTGTTGAATTTGATGAATAGCAAAAATATTATTTTTATTAAAACTCCTTGATTTTAATATTCTATATATGAAATACTGTTCAATGTAGCAACAAAAAAAATTAAATAGGAGGTTCAATATGAGCCGCTCTGATTTGTTAAGCGTAGAAGGCATTGTGACTAATGTTTTTGCAGGAGGAAAGTATGCCGTGAGTTTGCATACCGGACAGACGATTTCAGCTAAAATTTCCGGCCGCATGCGCAAATATCAAATAAGTGTCATTATTGGAGATAGAGTGACTGTAGGTTTGTCACCTTATGATGTGAGTCATGGACTGATTATTTCTCGAGAAAAATTAAATTCAAAAGGAAAATAAATAAATTTTAGTCAAAAAAACTATTTTTATGTTCAAAAATAATTTTCTTCCCAAATAAAAAAATCAACAAAAATAAAAATATAGAAAATATTATTTTAATTGTAATCAAATCTTAATTTAATAAAATTGACAATATAAATTTTAAAATTTAATTTCACAGCGCAAAGGGTTCTCTTTACGAATTCTTTTCATATCTTTTTTTATTCAAAGCATTGTGCTTTGATACTTAATATTTATATAATCAAAAAGGAATAAAATGTTTAAAAAAACATCGTTAAATTCTATTGCTTTAATTTCTCTATTGAATCCTTTTTCTTTAGCATATGCAATTCAAGTCACACAAAATCAATCGGGGCAATTACCAATTGATTATAATACCAACCCTAATGAACCCCAAAAACCTAGCAAATATCTAGGCAATCGTCCCGCTGCAAGTTTACAATGGAATTATAAAGGACCTTGGTGGCCTGAAAGTGTTATACCTCCGCCCCTTTCACCAAGAAATTATGGCGTGATATTAAAAGATAAAAAAGAACCACTCAACTTCAATGGATACAATGCAAACCTAGAAAAAAACATACCATTTTCACATAAAAGTAACAAAATTATCGGCCTTTATTTAACTGAATGGGCTTATTGGGAAAGAGCTTTTCCCGCCGAATTTACACCTGCAAAAAATGTGACTCATGTTTTTTATAGCTTTTTAGCTCTATGCGATTACGAAAGAAAGAATGCCACAGAAAATAATGGACTTATTGCAAATGAAAATAAATATGGCGCTGCCATATTAAAAGCCATGTGTGGACAGGGAATGTTTCCAGGAAAAACAGGAACAAATTATGATCAAAACGTGTTTGATAAGTATAACTGGGAAGATCAAGACGTAGGTGCAAATGAAAATAATAAAAATCAGCCCAAAAAAGATTTTGAAATCACAAAGTATGACCCCCAAGCTTCTTATTTTATGCTAAAAGCAATGGAAAAAATGAAGACGGTTAATCCTAATTTAAAAGCCATGGTTTCTATTGGGGGCTGGACCTTAAGTTCACCTTTTCATAAAATGGTTGCTTCTCCAGAAGGAAGAACAGCTTTTATCAATTCTGTCATTCAATTTTTACAAGACAATCCCTTTGTTGATGGCATAGACATCGATTGGGAATTCCCAGGTGGAGGTGGTGCTGTAACAAAACTTGCTAATGAAGGTTACCTTGTTGAAAAGTCCCGCTATACCTCACTCATTAAGGAATTAAGAATTGCTTTAGATAATAAGTTTACAGGAATATTTAAAAAACAGCTTTCAGCAGCCGTTAGCGCTTCTCCCTCAAAATTAGCGTCTATTGATTTTAATAATCTTAAAGATGATTTCGATTTTATCAATATTATGAGTTATGATCTTTATGGCGCTTTCAGTCGTTACCCTAACCACCAAGCAGCTCTTCATGCCAAACCTATTGCTTCCGTTTACGGAACCTCAGAATCTGAAAATCAAATAAAAGATGAAGCAGGGAATCCAATCACTGTGAGCTCACAAATACAAACAAATAAACAAAATTTTAAATCTTATAGTGCAGAAGGAGCCATAAAAACCATTCTTGAGAATAATCCCGAATTTCCTTCTCAAAAATTAGTCTTAGGAGCTGCTGCTTATAGCCGCGGTTGGCATACAATTCAAGTTAAGGCAGAGCACGATAAATTATTTTGGCATGGTGTTGCTGCTGGAAAAGATGGCTCTCTCGGTGTCAGTGGCACTTTTGAAAATGGTGTTTCCGATTTTAGAGAAATTTTTGATAAACACATGACAGAAGGAAATACACAAAATCTTTATTATGATAAACAAGCAGAAGCTGCTTATATTTGGAAACCCAAAAATACAAATGAAAATATCATTTCTGCTTCTGTGGAATCCTTTGACTCCCCTCAATCGGTAATTGCAAAAGCAAAATTTGTAAAAGACTATAATTTAGGTGAATTATTTGCATGGGACGCCTCAACAGATAATGGTTTAATTTTAAATGCAATGAATGCAGGATTGTGCAATAAAAAAGCAGATGGTACATATTATTCCTTTGAACAAAAATATGCTGGTATTATTCACACCAACATAAATGAAGATAAATCTATTACTGAAACAATTTCAACTTCACCTAAAGATACTATATACAAATTTGATGGTTCGGAATTTTGTTCCGTTAATGAATCATATAAAGTTACAACTCCAAAACAAAATCAAAGTAAAATAACAAATCCTATCGTTGAACCCCAACCTGAAGTTATTACAAATCCTATCGTTGAACCTCAACCTGTAGTTGTTACAATTCCTATCGTTGAACCCCAACCTGTAGTTGTTACGAATGTCGAAAGCAATGAAAAAACATCTGTTACCTTTATTAATAAGAGCCATGTTTATATTTTGCCTTATACACAGCAGGGTGTTTGGGGAACTCTCATAGCCGGTAATCAAAGTGAAACTTATGCACACGATGATACTCGACTCTTTAATAAAGCTGGCAATTGGGGTTATAAAGAAGGTTTTGAAGTTCCTTTAAATATCTTCGTAAATAATACTGAATTTAAAGAATGTGGCGTTGTCAAATTAAAAGGTACAATTAAAGTCGTGTATGAAAACAGTATTTGCACCATTCAATGAGTTATATTTATAAAAATAATTTTAAAGTATTAGATAAATTTGACCTCTAGTCTAATACTTTTTAACAACTTTTTTAATAGCTTCATTAAGTTTATTGATTGTTTCTATACCGACATTTTTAGAACACATGATATATCTAAATTCACCAGGAGGCTGATCTTTAAATTCTTTTATTGCTAAACCTGATTTTAATTTATTATCATTTTGAATTAAAAATTCTGCTTCATTTCTACCTGACAACATATAATCTGCTTTTTTATTTAAAATATCTGAAAACATGGAATTAATATCACTAGAGGTATAAACAACACCAATTGCTTTGGGATTCTGATTATCCATAGGTTTTATTTGTTTATATTTAAATAACATTTGATCAAGATACTCTCCTTGACTAAAGCCTATTTTCGCTAAATACTTCAAATCAGATTTTATAAACACATCATCTGTCACTTTCAAATTATTAAATCTTTCATCGCCTTTTCTATAAACAAAAATTGTTTTTTTATCGTGAAAAATAGGACTTGTAAAATAGGAAAATTCTTCTCTATCCTTATTTTTATAGACTGATAATGCGCATATTTTTGTATCATTTTTTTTTATTTTTAAAACTGTTCTTGGAAATGGTACCATTTCATATTGATAAGGAATTTTTGCTGTTTTAAATATTTTTTCAACAATATGAAATACAACTCCGTCTGATATTGTATTATTTCCTTTAACAAGAATAAAATAGGGGGGGCGCTCAAAAAAATCTAGAATGATTGCATCTGTTGGCGATGCTTTTAAAGTATTATTAATAAACAAAAAATTAAAAAATAAAACTAATTTTATACCTATTAACATCAATTTCATTTTACTTCTTTCTTAATAAAAATTTCAATCTTTCATTAAATCATATTTATTCAGAAAATTTTGAAATTCTACTTGTCTTAATTTTTTCCAACAATTGCCTTGCTTTCAATTCTAATGTATATTTTTTTCTCAATTGGAAGAGCCATTTATCTGCTAATGATTTTGCTTTTGATTCTAATTTGTCAAAATCACAAATAATTTCACAGGAAAATTTTTCTTCTAAATAGTTCCAAGACTCAACACCCATAGCCTCTAATCTGTCACTTGAAATTCCAATTTGTTTTAAATTTAACTTTGAAACTTTACATTCGGCAATCATAAATAAAGTTGCTTTTATTTTATTGTTATTTTTTTCGGGAATAATACCAAGACAGGATAATTCATAATGCCATGTATCGTTCATTTCATCAGATATTGTTGCATAAGTCAGCAGCCATGGAAATTGCTGCTCAGGCAATCCGCGCAAGGGATCTCCTGTAGAAGATTTTTCGACATCTTCATATCGGCTGTTGTGCCAAAATGCCATAATATCCCCCTTTTTTCATAAGTACATTTTATGTTTATTTATAAATGCTTATAAAAAAATACTATCGTATTTTGCCCTTTCCATGGTGGTTTAAATAATTTTTTCAAAAAATTCTTGACATGGCGTACACCTATTATATGTGAAAGCGTGTTTCCTCTCCCGCAGATCTTTGCGGAAATTCTTTCTAACTCCTTTTTTGTGTGGGGTATGACGATGATGAAAAACGTCATTCAAGAATCTCGTGACCTTTACGGTATCGATGATTGGGGTTCCGGTTACTTTGGTATTTCTGATAAAGGAACAGTGGAAGTTTATCCCTTCGGAGATAAACAAGTCTCGGTTGAGCTTTCAAAAATCCTTGATATAGCAGCTGAGAAAAAGGTCAAAACTCCTTTGATTGTCCGTTTTCCTCAAATTCTTGACACACAACTTACCAAGCTCCAAAACGCCTTTCGCGGCGCCATGGAAGAATTTAAATATGAAGGCGAATTAAGAGCCGTTTTTCCATTTAAAGTAAATCAGCGCAAAGAATTTATTGATGACCTCGTTAGCAGCGGTAAAAAACATATTTATGGCTTAGAAGTAGGTACAAAACCTGAACTTTTTGCAGCATTAGCTTATGATATTCATCCAGAAGCACTTTTTGTTTGCAATGGTTTTAAGGATTCACATTTTATTGAATTGGCCTTCGACGCTAAGAAAATGGGGAAAAATGTTGTTCTCGTTATTGAAGGTACAGATGAACTCAAATACATCATCAATTACGCTAAAAAAGTAGGTTATTGCGTTGATATCGGATTGAGAGCCAAGCTTTATGCCAAAGGCTCTGGAATGTGGGAAAAATCCGGAGGAATTGGCAGTAAATTTGGCTTAAATAGCGTTGAAATGATGGAAGCACTTTACTTGGTTGAAGAGGCGGGACTTAAAGATCAACTTGCTATGATCCATTACCACATTGGCTCCCAAATTACAGAAATCAAACGTGTGAAAGCGGCTATGAAAGAAGCGGCTCGCGTTTATGCAAAAATATTAAAAAGCGGTTTCAACCTCCGTTATCTTAATATTGGAGGCGGCATTGGAGTCGATTATGATGGCAGTAAAACAAGTTTTTATGTCAGCCATAACTATACCATGCAAGAATTTGCCAACGATGTTATTTATATAATTCAAGACGTTTGTAAATCTGAAAAATGCAAAGCACCTCATATTGTAAGCGAAAGTGGTCGTGCTGTTGCCGCTTATCATGCTGTCTTATTAACCGATGTGCGCGAAGTGGAAAAAACAGGAGGCAACTTAGAAGAGTGGAAAATATCTCCAACCGATCACAGACTCCTTGCCGACATGATGAACTCCGTTGCCTATATGAACGGTAAGAATTTTGTTGAGTATTACCATGATGCCCTTCAATATCGCGACGAATTATTCACTTTATTTAATTTAGGATATTTAGAAATTGAAGAACGCGCTAAAGCGGAAGTGATTTATTACGCCCTCTGTAATAAAGCATTAAGCTTTTACCGTAATTCCGGCATGCAACTAGAAGAATTTGATGAACTTGAAAAAAATCAATTCGGTAAATACATGGCAAATTTCTCTATGTTTCAATCCATTCCAGATACTTTAGGAATTGATCAGTTGTTTCCTGTTATGCCAATCACACGTCTCGATGAAAAAACACAGCACCATGGTGTCATTATGGATTTAACCTGTGACAGTGATGGCTGCCTTGATAAATTTGTCGATAAAAGAGATGTAAAGCACTCTCTCGCACTACATATCCCAAAGTCAAATGAACCCTATTATATTGGATTCTTTCTTGTGGGAGCTTACCAAGAAGCTTTAGGCAACAATCACAATCTTTTTGGTGCTGTGAATGAGCTTATTGTGCGCATCAATGAAGAAGGCCAAATCATGCCCGTGGAAGAAGTCAAGGGCGAAGATGTGGGCGAAATCTTAAGAATTATGAATTACCGCGACGAAGAAGTTGTCAAGGGTTACGAATTACAACTCAAACGTAATGTTGCTGCGGGAGTTATTCCTCAACAAGAATGCGATCGCATTTTACGAAAGGTAAAAGGATTTTTTAGCGAATATCCTTATCTGGAAAGAAAAAGTTCTCTAGAAATTATTGATTGATATCATCCCCACCCCCCTTTCTCTAAGTAAGGGGGGTTTTATGTTTATAAATTAGAATAATGTTGGAGGTTTCATGAAATTTTTTAAACGCGCGCAGGAATCAGGATTTATCATTCCTGATTTTTCTAAAACAGTAAAATATTTTGAAAACTCACAATGCAAAATTCTAGATGGTAAAATATTAAGCGCGAACTTTGTGGAACAGTCACAAAATTTAAGAAGAGATAAAAAAATACCTTGCTTAGCTGTTATATTAATTGGAGAAGATTCTGCTTCCAAAGTATATGTAAATAATAAAATTAAAATTTTTAAAGAAGCGGGATTTGAGTCAAAAAGTTTTTTAATATCCAGCGATGAAGCGCATGAAGAAAAAATCATTGAATTAATTCAAACCTTAAATCATGATAAACAGATTGATGGCATTCTTGTACAATTGCCTTTACCCAAGGGCTTAAATACAGAAAAAATATTAAATTCTATTACATTATCAAAAGATGTTGATGGTTTTTTAGCACACAATTTAGGAAGTTTAGCAACGGGAGAATTCAAGAACGCCATTGCTTGCACTCCATTTGGTATTATGGCGATGTTGTTTACTTATGGAATTCCTCTTTCTGGTAAAAATGCTGTTGTCGTTGGCAGAAGTAATATCGTCGGAAAACCAATGAGTTTGTTACTATTAAGTGCTGATGCTACAGTGACTATAGCTCACTCAAAAACCCAAAATTTAAAACAACTTTGTCAAAATGCAGATATTTTAATTGCGGCGGCGGGACAACCAGAATTCATCACCTCAGAATATATTAAATCCGGCGCCGTTGTTATTGACGTGGGAATTCATAGAAAATCTGATGGAAAACTCTGTGGTGACGTAGGTTTTGACGTTAAAAATATAGCTGGAGCACTCACTCCTGTTCCTGGAGGGGTCGGTCCTATGACAATTGCTATGCTCATGTTAAATACAGCTCTTTCCGCATGGAATAAAAATAATTGAATTTCACCTGATATTTTAAAATCAAAATTGACAAATTATTAATTCTCTGCTATGTGTGAACATATATAAATATTTATATTATAAATTCACATATAACACTACTTAATTCATTATAAAATTAAGCATATTAAAAAATTAATTATTTTAATTCATTCCTAGAATGAATAGGAGAATTTATAATGATAAAAAAAACATTATTTTCAGCTTCATTTATTATTTCATTAAATGCAAATTCATTAGAGATTTCTTGTCCTACACTAGATCAAGGTCATTATTCATCACAAAGTAACTTAGACTATAGTTGGAAATTTTACAGTAGAGATTTTGAATTTATTTTGCAGCCTTCATTTTACCTAAGTAAAAAAATAAAATGGCTTGAATTTGCAAATTTTCAACTTGAAAGTCCTATTCTATTTTGCAGCGGCGATTATGAAAATGGATATATTTATTCTGTTAGACTCGTCAATGCTAAAAAATGCGATAATAAAAATGAGGGTTTATTTAAATGTTATTTATAATTAAATAAACCCTTTTTTAAAAGCCCAATTTCTAAATTCTGTTTCTAATTCATCAAAGGACTCAATTTCAAAAAGTTGATCTTGCATGTGATGAATATCAAATTCAGTATTTGTAATACGTTCTATGTCAAACGAGTGTTTTGTAACTTTATCTGATAGACTATATAAAATTTCACCACAGGAAGAAGCAATTCCTGCTCCATAAATTCTTGTCAATGCAGGATCTCTTTTTTCTTCCCAATGAGTTGTTTCGTTAATTAAACCAAATTCAACTGTAAACCAATAAATACGATTGAACCACATCACTTCTTCTTCTGTTTTCGCACGAGAACCCGCAATGCCAAATAAATTAAAAAATTCTGCAAATCTTTTATTTGTAATCATAGGCAAATGACCAATTTGATCGTGAAACGTATCAGGCGCGGGCGTATAATCGATTTCATCCATGTGACGAATGAAATCAGTGCAAGGAAACAATTTATTAGCCAGTAAGGCAAAGAAATTCACAGGAGAAACAAGACCTTCCACGCGAATGATTTGCCAATCAGTGCATTTTTTTAACGCCTCGCTAGAGCGGGCAAGCAAAGGAACCCTATCGAGAGGAAACTGCAAGTACTGAATCCCTTCCATATATTCTTTGCACAAATGACTTTGAATTAATTCCTGCTGCTTTTCATACATTTTTTTCCAAGTTAAATGCTGATCTTGAGAGTAAACAGGCGCCATTATTTTTGATCCTATGGTTCCTTCCACAGAAGAACTTGGAATAATGGGATAGGAAGATTTCGCTTTGTATTCAACCTCTATTGAAAGCGCACCTTCAGGAATGGGAACAGAAGAAAGAGTTTGCTGTTCTTGCCGATCTGATTTCATATTTACTAACCTATTCAAATATTTATTTTACTTATACATCCCAAAAGCTTTCCCATGATTATACACCACATGATAGCTCGCTTTATTAAATCATATTATGCACACTCTCTCAGCTTCTCTTGATGTTTTTTTATTCATCTTCATGATGCTGATTTCCCCATTTAAAATTATTTTTTTGAATATCCTTACGCCTGGTTAAAAAAGGAAAATGTAATTTGATTTTTTTATCATGCCGTTTTCTTTTTAAACGAATTTTTTCTCTTCTATATTTACGATAAATTAAAAAACTCAAAATGCTAATAGGGGTGCCCACAATTAGACAAAGCCCTAGTATCATGAACCATTTTTCATGAAAGGGCATTCCATCAAAGTTCATGCCAAAAAACCCTGCCCACATGCTCATGGGTAACAAAAAAGCAGAAAGTGTCGTTAATTTTCTCATTTCTAAGTTAGATCGAGCACTTGAAGATCCATAGTAGACATCCATCAAAGCAATGGATTGAAATCTTAAGTGAGTGATATCTTGTAATATGCGCGTATTGTGATCTTCAATATTTCTTACCTGGAATTTTTGCTCAATATTAAAATCAAACTTTTCAAGATGGTGAAAAACACTCGCTATGGGACAAAGGGACTGCTCGAGCTCTACAACCAAATATTTTATTTTCAGCATTCTTTTAGGATTGATATGCTTGGATATGATTTTTTTTTCTAAGGAATGCATGATGTATTTTAATGAATGCACGTAATGCTCGGTATGCTCCACAAGCGATGTGAACATTTGGCAAATAGCCTCATTAAGAATAATGCTTTGCCCCTTTTGAAAGCAGATTAGCTTCCAACTAGGAGCTACATTTTCAGGAACCTTATCTGAAATTAATATTAAAAATTCGGCGCTAATGACAATATAAAGCTCAATGGGTGCTTCTAAGACAGGATGATAATAGTGCCATACGACAAATTGATAATTTCCAAAAGATTCTACTTTTGCTCTTTGATTTCTGTGGAGGCAATCTTCCATGGTCAGATAATGCAATTTAAAGCGAACAGAAAGCTCTTGCATTTGCTTGTTCGCTTCTATGGGAATTTGACTTAGAATCACTTCTTCATAAGCATAATTCCGACCATGAAATTTTTTAGTTAAAACAACTTCAGACAAAAAAAAGCCCCCGCTTGTTTTTATTGCTTCCTTCAGACAAAGGATTTAATAAAATTCTACGAATAAGTTTTCGTAAAAAAGCGGGAGATTCTTAAGAAAAATGAAAATTAACCGCGTTGTGCGTAGTATTCTACCACAAGACGCTCATTTACATTGAGAAGAACTTCTTCACGTGAGCAAACACTAACAACAGATGCTTGAAGCTTGTCAGAACTGAGGCTCAAGAATGCAGGTGGTTGTGCGTTAGAACGGTGAACAAGGTTATTCTTAACAAGAGCCATAGTCGCTTCTTTGTTTGTAGGAATAATAACTTCACCTGGCTTGCATTGGTAGCCTGGCATATTCACTCTACGACCATTGACATGGACGTGACCGTGACGAACAAGCTGACGTGCCGCAGGGATTGTTGGTGCAAACCCAAGACGGAAAACAATGCTGTCAAGACGCATTTCGCAGATACGAAGAAGAGCTTCACCTGTAAGGGTTTTTGCCTTACGAGCTGCTTTCACGTAGCGTTGCATTTGTCTTTCTGTAAGACCGTAGTTAAAGCGAATTTTTTGCTTTTCTTCAAGAGCAAGAGCAAATTCAGACTTCTTTTGTGGAGCCGCGCCGTGTTGTCCTGGGCGTGATTTCCTTTTGATTTCTTTGTTTGTAAGCCCTGGCAAAGTTCCGAGGCGACGAGCGATGCGCATGCGTGGGCCAGTGTAACGAGACATATGTACTAAGTACCTCCATAAAATGTTCAAAACACAGGCGCACTATATGTTTTTTATTTTCATAAGGAAAGCCCTTATTGAAAATCTTTGCATGTTTTTTTTAGCGCCTATGCCTTTACTGTAACTAATTAAAAATATTAATGTAATTCTCCAATGCTTTTCACACTATTCGACTCTCTGAAAGAAGCGGCTCGTGCGAAACTCAGGAAATAAGCCATTATTTCCAGCGGTTGAGAATAAAACAAACCAAGCTTTACCATACAAAGCTTTTTCATCCACAAAACCAAAAACGCGGCTGTCAACAGAACTATCACGATTATCACCAAGTACAAATACTTTATGAGGGGGAACGATAAATCTTCCGGACTCAAAATACGTACTTCCTGGCTCCTGCGACATAAGTATTAAATGTGAACGCAAATGTAAATCTTTATTTTCTTCAATAATTACATTATTTTGATAATGCCTATAGGGAGAGTTTCCCATGTAACTCTGAGAAACCTGCTGCCCGTTGATAATCACAATGCCTTTATAAAAAGAAACCACATCACCAGGCAGAGCAATCACGCGTTTTACAAATGTACCCTGACCATTTGGAGATTCAAAAAAGACCACATCCCCTCGCTTAGGACTTCCCCACGTCATCAGCGGGGAATCTAGAAAAGGTAACCATAAACCGTAAGAAAGCTTATTCATCATTACCCGATCACCAGGTATGATGTTCGGTAACATTGAAGGCGTGGGTACCAAATAAAAACCCATGACAGATGTTTTCAGTAAAATAAAAAACAAAATAAAAGCGATAACCCACGCAAATTCACTAACGTAATTCTTTTTCAATGAAGCTCCTCACACATTTAATTTAAGGAAGTGCAACAAGCAAGCCTGATTTTGCTATACACTTACATTCTTTTTCGTGAAATTCCAGCTAAAAAACTGTACGAATGCCAACCAGATTTGCTATACCCATCAGAATACCGGAATTCTCGGTTTCCAGTCGCAACAAATATCTTGGGAGCTTTGCATGCAAGTCGAAAAACCAGCCAAGGGTATAGATTTCCCTGCTGTAGAAAAAGAAATGCTAAAAAAATGGGATGATGAAAACATTTTTCAACGCAGCATTTCTGAACGCCCTCAAAACAAAAAATACAATTTTTATGACGGGCCTCCTTTTGCTACAGGCTTACCACATTTCGGCCATTTTGTACCCAGCTCCGTAAAAGACGCTTTTCCCCGCTATTTTACAATGAAAGGCCACAGAGTAGAGCGTCGCTTTGGTTGGGACTGTCACGGTGTCCCCGTAGAACTTCTCGTTCAAAAAGAATTGGGACTCAACGGAAAACTAGATATTGAAAAATTTGGAATTGCAAAATTTAATCAAGCCTGCCGAGAATCCGTTGTCCGCTATACAAAAGAGTGGCGAAATTACATCCGCCGCTTGGGGCGCTGGGTCGACATGGATGACGAATACCGCACCATGGATCCTGAATTTATGGAAAGCGTCTGGCACGTTATTAAAAAATTATGGGATAAAGGATTAATCTACGAAGGCAAATTTGTAGTAAGTTATTCAACAGCCCTAGGAACAACTTTATCTAATTTTGAAGCAAGTCAAGATTATAGGGACATTCAAGATCCCTCTTTAACAATTAAAGCAAAATTAAAAGGAAAACACGCGGGCAAAAGCCTTCTTGTTTGGACAACAACACCTTGGACTCTTCCCGCCAACTTTGCGGTGGCTATTGATGCCAAAGGAATTTACGCCGAAGTTCAAGATACAGCTTCAAACGAACACTTTTATATTTTAAAAGAGCGTATATCGGCCTATTGGCCTAAGGATAATACATACTTAATTGTCCGTGAATTTACGGGCGAAGAATTGGTCAATACCTCATACGAGCCTTTTTTCGAATCCTGGATAGACAAAGGCGGGAATAATTCATTCAAAGTTTATGCAACAAATTATGTCTTACACGACACAGGTACCGGCGCTGTCCACACTGCTCCTGCCTTTGGTGAAGACGATTTTCATGCGGCACAACAGTATCAACTGCCTATTTTCGATCACCTCGATTCAAACGGTAAGTTTATCGAAGGTAACTTAAAAGAAATTATCGGACTGGATTTCAAAGCGGGCGATAAAATTATTATTGCTGACTTAAAGAAACGTGGTTTTGTCTTCAAACATGAAACCTTCGTACACAGTTATCCGCACTGCTACCGCTCTGGTGTTCCTTTAATGTACCGCGCTGTTCCTTCTTGGTTTGTAAAAATTCAAGAGAATAGAGAGTTGTTACTTAAAATGAACTCTGAAATAAATTGGGTACCAGAGCATATAAAAACAGGTCGATTCGGGAAATGGCTTGAAAATGCCAGAGACTGGAATATTGGACGTTCCCGTTATTGGGGAAATCCTATTCCTGTTTGGAAAAATAACGAAACAGGAGAGACTCTTTGCATAGGATCTATTGCTGAATTACAAAAATATACAGACAAAAAAATCACCGATCTTCATATGGAATTTATCGATGACATTGTCATTCCTTCAAAAAAACATCCTGGTACTTTATTAAAAAGAGTTCCCTTTGTTTTAGACTGTTGGTTTGAGTCAGGATCTATGCCCTATGCGCAACACCACTATCCATTTAAACGCGCTGAAGAATTCGAAACTCTTTTCCCAGCTGATTTCATTTGCGAAGGACTCGATCAAACAAGGGGTTGGTTTTACACATTAACGTTATTATCAAGTTTATTATTTGAAAAACCGGCATTTAAAAATGTAGTGGTAAATGGCCTTATTCTTGCAGAAGATGGCCGTAAAATGAGTAAAAGTCTTAAAAATTATCCCGACCCTATGTCGACCCTTGACGACTTTGGTGCCGACTCCGTCCGCCTTTTCCTATTGTCCTCGCCAGCAACAGTGGGTGAAGAAGTCCGCTTTAGCATTGAAGGCGTAAAGGAAAGCACGCGACGTGTATTGTTACCTTTGTGGAACGCCTACTCGTTTTTTGCAACCTATGCTTCCATCGACAAATGGAATCCGGAAACCCAAACGGTTGAAAGCAAAAATCAACTGGATAAATGGATTTTGTTACGTTTAAATGAACTCATTAAAAACGTGGATGAGTCCATGACATCTTATCAAATTGCAAAAGTGGCTCCTGCTCTAGTTGAATTTTTTGATGACCTTAACAATTGGTATATCCGCAGAAGCCGCCGCCGTTTTTGGGAAAGCAATCAGGAAGCTTACTCCACGCTATACAAAGTCTTGCTCCAAGCAACGCAAATTTTAGCTCCTTTTGCTCCTTTTACAGCAGAGTATTTCTTTGGCAAGCTTGCCCTCACCAAAGAACTTAAAAATGTGGGCAGCGTTCATTTATCCCTTTTACCATCTCATCGCGAGATGACCGCAGAAGAAATGGAACTTCTAAAAGATGTTTCTATTTCTAGAAGAGTTGTTGAGTTAGGACGTACTATTCGTGTGACTCACAAACTCAAAAATCGTCAACCCCTGCAAAAACTCACAGTTGGTGTTCTATCGAAGGAATTTGGTGCACAAATTCTTAAATTAAAAGATGTTATTTGCGAAGAGCTTAATGTAAAAGACGTCACTATTACTTACGATCCTTCTGAACTAGCTAAAATTATTGTGAAACCTAATTTTAAGGTTCTTGGCAAAACCTTGGGAGATCGTATTAAAGAGCTCCAATTGTTACTTTCTGATTTATCACAAGAAAATGCGGTGAAAGCACTTCGTAAAGAAACAATTCAAATTAGCGATTTTAAGTTAACAGCAGATATGGTCACTGTGGAATTACGCCCCAGCGGCAATAACCTTGTTGCTACCGATGCTGAGGTTGTGGCAGCTCTCGATCCTGTCATTAGTGAAGAATTGCGCTTAGAAGGCATTGCGCGTGAACTTGTCAGCCTTATCCAAAAAGCTCGTAAATCGGCTGATTTCAATGTTGAAGACAAAATGTATTTACAAATTACAGCAAGTCCCGAACTCAAAAAGGCTATTTTATCAAATAGCGCATATATTGAGGACGAAACCTTATCAATAATTGTAGATCAATTGCCTTCTGCACCGCAATATCAAACAGATTTAGACTGTGAAGGTGAAAAAGTTTCTATTGCATTAAGTTTAAGTCATTAAAAGTATTAAATTTATATTTTAATGCTTATTTATAAACGTGTATCCACAACTATACTGTGAGTACACGTTTTTTTAATCTAAAAATTCGAATTTTTCTACTACTTATAAAAGTAAAAAATGTCAAAAAAATTATATCAAGTTAAAAAAATTAAATTCGATAATAAGTATAAGTTTTCTTAAACTTGATAATTAGGTTTATATGAGCAATAAAAGTCTATCTTTTAAAATATACTTATCAATATCAGTATTGTTTCTTCTTATTTTTATTACAGCAATTTATTCTATTTTCATGATTAATAAAACACAAGACTATTCGGCTGAAACAGAAACAAATTGGTTACCAAGCATTAATTCTGCTCAAAAAATGCAAGCTGCATTTTCTTCCATTAGTAGAAGACCTCTTCGCATTATTTTAGAAATATCGGAAGAAGAGAGAAAAAATGGCTATGTAGTACTAAACAAGTCCATAGAAAATTTTTTAAAGGAAAAAAAGAATTATGAGCAATTCATTTCAGATCCAGATGAAAAAAAAGCTTATGAAAGTTTAAATAATGCTTGGATTGAATTTTCAAAAATTCTCGATAAAACCTTAGATGAAACAAAAAAAGGTTTAAAACAAGAGGCATTTAAAACATTTAATAATGAAGGTCGTCCATTTCAATTAATAATTGAAAAATCACTACTTAATATTGCAGAAATTAATAATAAAGGCGCTATTGAATCCACCAAAAAAGGAAAAAACCTAACATTTTTAACTTCAATTACTATGAGTATCATTCTTGTTATTGCAATCACCATATTAATCATTATTTTTAGAATGGTGTATAAAACTACTTCATCCATTGATAGTGGAATTAAAGAATTAAAAATACAAAGCTATAAAATAAAAGAAATAGGCATATTATTAAACAAGAGTTCAAAAACATTATCCGAATCCGTTTCAAATCAAGCGGCATCCGTCCATGAAACTACTGCTGCTATTAATGAAATTACAAGCATGGTTAATCGCACCTCTGAAAATTCAAAAGAATCCACTCAAATTGCGCAGCAATCTTCTGAAAAATCTGTTGAAGGTGAAAAAATCATAAAAGAACTTGTCAATTCTATGGAAAGTATTCAGGAATCGAACTCTCAGTTGCAAAATATCTCTGTTATTATAAACCAAATTCATACTAAAACCGCTGTCATTAATGACATTGTTTCCAAAACAGAGCTCTTGTCACTCAATGCTTCGATTGAGTCGGCGCGTGCTGGTGAACATGGTAAAGGATTTGCAGTTGTTGCTGAAGAAGTTGGAAATCTTGCGAAAGTAAGCGGTAAATCAGCCTTAGAAATTCAACAACTGATAACAAGCAGTCAAGAACAAGTTAATAAAATATTGAGTATAACAAAAGAAAGAATAGATGAAGGAAAGAAGGTAACAGGAAAAGCACAAGAAATATTTCATCTGATATCAAAAAATATCAATCTTTTAGCAAATTCTATGAGGCAAATTTCCGATGCCACCCGTGAGCAAGAAATCGGTGTCAGACAAATTTCTACAGCTATGGAACAGATTGATAAAGTCACTCAAAAAAGCCAAGAAAGTTCTCAAATCACTTCAGTATCTTCAGAAAATGTTTCTGAACAAAGTGAAAAATTAGAATTGACATCAAAGAAAATTGAAACTCTTATAAATGGCAAAGCAACTTAAAAAGAAAATACCTTCAAACAAAATTTGAAGGTATTTTCTTTTATTTCAAGAATAAATCTAATGGAATTTTAATTACAAGAAAATAGCTTTAAATTCGATGGCAAAAGTAAAATCAGCGAAGGTTCCGGGCGAAAGTGAAGAAGTTCTCAGTTGTGGAGTTAAACTCATATCAATATTTTTTACAACATTGGTCTTTTTAAATTCAATAGGCTCTTCAACTTTTTTTCGAACTATTTCATAAGTCGTAAAGACTTCTTTTAATTCATCTTTGTTATAAAATTCAGGGGAAAACAACTTACTTGGTTCTACTATGATTAACTTTACAGATGAATTCATATAATCTTTACCCGTTACATTTAAATGTATATGCGAGGGAGAGAATTTTTCAAGCTCATTTCCTTTAAAAGCAAAAGCCTTAGGAGTCATTGCAAAAACAAATAACAAAAAAATATTTTTTGATAACCTTATCAATATATTACCTCTATGTAATTTAAAATATTAAGGAAAAATGAAGTTAAGAAGGAAGTATAAATGCAGTGTATAACCACAGGAAATCAGATAATTATCAGATTCAGCACTTTAACATAAATTTTATGTAAATTATATAATTATTTTTTAAATTTTAGGAATTTTATTTTAAAATATGTGATATCAAATACTTATAAACAGAATATAAGTACGCTTAATTACTTGGACTTTAAATTCGATCTAATCTATTAAAAGTCTTATCTTTTTTCTTTATTAGACTTTTTGAAGAATATTTATTTAAAGAAGAACCATGAAATACGACAGAGGCAATGCATTTATCTTCACAACCATGTTTTTCAGCCATGAGACCACGTAATTTTCCCAAGGCAAAAGGTTTAGAAGTCGTAACAGATTTCCCACATTTTTCACAATGAATTGTTTTTATTTCAATATCATATCTTTTAGCCCAAAGATGATAATCTTCTATGGGATATAAAATAGCCATAAACAATTCCTCCATTTTATTTTAAAATTAATTAAAATTTAAATGTTTTCATTTGAAATAAAAATATTAATTATCATTAAATACAAATAATATTTTGTGATTGAAAAAAATTAATAACTCATTTTGTAATGAAAAATTATTAAGCTCTTACAATATTAATTTTATCTTATGTGATGATATTTCAAATAATATTAATTGTCAACTTATCTCAAAAGAGGTGTATTTATCACTAAATATCTAAAAAATAATATTCTATTTTATACATTATTAAATGAAGATAATTAATAAAAAAACCACCCGTCGGGGTGGTTTTCATAGATTCGAATACAAATTAGTTAGAAGCTGGGGCTGCTGCTGGGGCTTCTGCTGCTGGGGCTTCGGTCTTAGCAGCTTCAGAAGAAGACTTTTTAGCCTTTTTCTTATGAGCAGTTTTGTGTTCTGCTTTTTTATTTTTGTGCTCAGCCTTTTTATTTTCAGCTGGTTTCGCATCTGGAGTAGCTTCTGCAGTTGCTGCAGGTTTCGCTTCAGGAGCAACCGCCGCTGTAGGAGCTGCCGCTGTAGGAGCCGCCACAGCAGGAGCGGCAGCCTCTTCAGCAAAAGCAGAGAAAGAAGTGAGAGCTAAAGCAGAGGCAACAAGAGTAGAAATAAGTTTCATAATAAAACCTCCAAAATAAGTTCTACCTAAAAGGGGCAGATGAATGTAAGAGGAGCAAAAAAATTATGCTCATTTATTACAAACGGACTGATTTCAGATTTTATTCCCACAGCAAAAACTTTTTTTACAAGAAGTTTTATTTCTCGCTTGTGTATTCTATTTTTGCAGTCTCAAGAATTTTAGCAATAACTTTACGAATCATTACTTGACCACGGAATTCATCATATACTTGAGCGCCGGCACGTTTGATGAGCTCACGAGGATCCATACGATTTGCCATAGCGTAAGAAGCCATATCGCGAAGCATTTCTTCATCAGAAACTATGATGCCTTCTTGACGCGCAATATGTCCGAGAGCGAGAATGCCGCGAACTTGTTTATTTGCCCATTCACGATATTTTTCACGAACTGCTTCGTCATCATTTTTAAGTTGTGAACCTTTTGGAGTGTTTGCATTGGCTTCTGCAATAGCTCTATCAATGGTGCTTTCAATTAAGCTTTCGGCAACATCAAATTCATTTTTAGCAAGAACATGATCGACAACTTGTCCAAAAGCAACATTGGTACGTGCTTCTTCGTTCGATTTTTTGATAGTTTCGCGGATGCTGGTTGATGCCTCATCTATGGTTTTATGCCCAAGGCGCTTTGCAAACTCTTCGTCCAAAGGGGCAGAAACAATGGTTTCAACAGCATTGAGAACCAAATTGAACTCAACCGTTTTCCCTTTAAGATCGGCCTCTTGGTAGTTTTCAGGATAAGTTACTGCAAATACTTTAGATTCATTTGGCTTTAAGCCTAAAATGGCTTCTTCGATGGCTGGCAAATTAGAGCCATTGAGTTCGATAAGTTGGCCTTTTGCCTCTTTTTCATTAAGAAGTTGACCTTCATGCGTAACGGTGTAACTTACATTTGCCACATCACCTTGAGCAACCGCTCTGCCAGATTCGTCTTTCTCAGTTTTTCCAAGAACACGAGCATAACTGGAAAGGAGTTTTTCAAGCTCATTTTCAACATCAATATTTAATTTTTCATTCATTTTAATAGAGATGTCATTATAATCTTTCATCTCAATTTTTGGATTGATGTCTACAGTTGCAGAGAAGGCAAAATCATTATTTTCTTCAAATTGATTTTCAGGTTCAATATGAGGATAGCTTACAATTTGAAAATCAACTGTTTTTGCGGCATCAGAATAAGCGTTATTGATTACTTTATCAGCAGCTTTTTTTACAATATCGCCCAAATAAAACTTACGGATAAGAGCTTGCGGCGCTTTACCTTTACGAAAACCACGAATTTCAGCGGTTTTTTGAATTTCAGAAGCGACTTCTGAAAAAGCGACTTTTATAGAAGCAGCTGGCACAGATATTTTAAATTTGCGACGAGTGCTGTTAACTTCTTCAATAGTTGAGGAATATGTCATTTTTTGTTCCTACTTACGTGTAATCCTAGAATAGGATGTTGCCCTAAAAATTGCCAAGTCCGAAAAAGAGATCGAAGCAAACGCTTTTTGATTAGCTTCGATCAATTACTAAAGTGAGGCTAATAGGTCAATACGGAAGTGCATTTTCACACAACAAAGCTGTCAAAGTCGCAAATTTTTAAGGCACTGACGAGGCAGACTTTGCTAGGGGAGATAAAGTTTGCCAAACCTGTCGCCGCCAGTGAGGGAACTCATTTAAATCTTTGAAACTCGACAGGAAATAAAGTTGTGTTGTTTTGTCTAGAGAATACTGAAATGAGAAAGAAGACGTGTTTTCAACCAGAATGTCTTGCGAAAGGGAGCCTTTCAAAGCCAAAAGGGAATGTAAGGCACGATAACCAAAGCAAAGAATAATCTGTGGATTTACGACCGCAATTTCTTCTAAAAGGTTTTTAGAAGAACAACCTGCTTGACAAGGAGAGGGCAATCCTTTTTCAGGAAAGTACTTTATGGCATAAGAAAAATGACAATTTTCTTGAATTTCAAGCTTATTTAACAAATTTAATGCAATCGCGGAACAGGGCGAATTTTTTGAAAAAACCTCCGTTGACTCAGAGTCTTCCTTATTTGGAAAATCGGAGAGTACAAAAAACGGCTTATGCTCAAATGAGGAAGCCACAACAGCACGTCTCTCACTTGCATAGCAAGAGCATTCTTGGCAATTTTGAACAAAAGGATAAAAGCGATTGCTGGGCAGTTCTGCTACTTGGGAAGCGGAAGGAATTGGAAATCTACCAACTCCTTCCACAATATTCGAAATGAGTTTCTCTTTTACCATTTTTTGAATAATTTGCAAGTCATTCATAATCTCAAAACTCCCCTAAAAGGATGAGGCACACCCTAAATTCCCTAATTTATTTATTAAAATTTGTAAAGTGGGCTTGGATATTTACTTTTAAATATAAAAAAAAATTAAAAATAAGGTTAGATTAGTTTTTCAGCAGCTTTAATACCAATATCTTCGCGACGTGGGAGTGCTCTAGTATATTTTGTAATCAAGCGTTCCAGGCGAGGAAAAAATTGAATGCGCGTTAAAATGGGGTTCATCCAACCCGTTGTAATACAATAATATTTATTAAAGGGAACAGTGTGGTGAATTTTATGGTGTTCAGGGTTTAAAAAAATCCGTGTATTTTGCAAAAATTTTAAAAAACGATTAGGGTTTGGCGTATGAGACCACTTGTGAATTTGATTTGTAAATAGAACAAAAATAGTCATAAAAAAGACAAAATAAATTAAAAAAGAAGTTACTTTATAATCTTTTCCCATATTCAAAAATAAACAGACAAATAAAATAGGATTTCCTGCTAAGGCACAAGCCGCGTTGGTTTCTATGAAATCGTGACGCGTAATAGCATAAGGATCGACATGATGTTCGCGAAAAGGTCTGATTAATGCAGGACCAAATATAGGGAAATCAACGGAACCCCATGTGTCACCAGCCCAATGCACGACACCACCAATAAAATCACTAAATATCCAACCAAGAAGAGATGCGGGGAGAAGCAAATACCATAAATCGGGTATAGAAAGAAAAATGCGATATAAAATAATTCCCGTGGAAACAAAAAAGGCGATCAAAGCGAGACACTCAACAACGCGAAACCATTTCGGATAGCCGCTGGCAAGCTCTTCCTTATTTATTTGAACAATTTCAGAAAAAGAGGACTGATTGTGATCATCCATTTTTCACACTCCTTTTGGCAAGAGCTTAGAGGAATTACATTGTTCTAAAATATTAGCCCAATTTGAAAATCAAATCAATTTTTTTGAATATTCTTTAAAACATTAAAAACTTCTTTTACATGATCTGTTACTTTAACTTTTCGCCACTCTGCCACCACAAAACCCTCAGGATTAATCAAAAATGTAGAGCGTTCTACCCCCATGTATTTTTTTCCATACATACTTTTTTCCTTCCAAACTTCAAAAGCTTCACACATTTTAAGTTCCTCATCAGAAAGTAACAAAAAAGTAAGATTTTCTTTTTCAACAAATTTTTGATGACTTACACAGGAATCTTTACTCACTCCCATCACGTTGCAATCAAGTTCTTTAAATAATTTTAGCTTTTTTTGAAAGTCGTTTGCCTCAATAGTACAACCCGATGTCATGTCTTTAGGATAAAAATAAACAACATGCCATTTTCCTAATAAATTTGTATTTGTGTACTTATTGGAATGCGTGTCAATAACAGAAAATTTTTTTACTTTATATGGTTTTTCTAAGATGGGCGATATTACTTTTTTTGCAATAGGCATTTCAATTTCTCCTAAAATAAAGGCGCTTCATTTGAATCAACATTTTTCTCATTATGATTTTTACGAACATCGGCGGTCGCCAGAGAAATGGGAGAAACATCAAAATAGGGCTGTGTGTCTATTTTTAAACCTAATTGAATCCGCTCAAAATCAAGTGCGGCCGTGCCTGGATTAATGACAACCAGCGGAAGTTCAAAGGCTTCTGTGAAAATCTTTTCAAACTCACACACAACGGAAGGCGAAGCGGATGTCAACCATATTTGATTTGTATTTAAATGCCACAAAATTTCAATAAGCCTGACAGAAGGTAAAGTACTTCGCAATAATTCATCTTTTAAGCGATCCTTAACGGAGTCGCGCACCTTTTTTCCTACTTTTTTGATAACTCCCTGGGCGTTTTCACGCTCATGACCTAAAGCATCGAGTGCAGCACGAAGCTGTAACTTCATATAAGTCGCAGGTATTTTTTTCTTATCTTCTCTTATTCCAAAAACAAAGACGTTCTCATAAATAAGTCCATGAGGATTTTCAATTTTAGATTCTCCCGAAAAAGGATGACAAAATCCAATCGCTTCCTCACGCACATCATCTAAGTCAAGGGGAGAAATAAAATGCTTTTGCATCCGCTCCAATATCCAAGTCATTGAAATATCTTTGACGGGGGACAAAATTTGAAAACGCTTGATAGCAAAAGATCCTGTAGCAATAGGCATATTTAAACTCTCTATGTATAAAAATGGAATCCCTATGTTTAGGGCAATGCTAATCTACAATTTATATTTTAAAACACAATCAAAAAATTAAGCGCTAAGAAATCCATAATCTAAAATTTATTAATAAATACCACCAAATTTATAATTTTAAAATTATTTATTATTTTTTCAATAAAAAAACAATCATTTTTCCATTATTAACAAAAAATTTTAATTAAAAATTGATTTTTTTTTTTAGCTAATTTAATGAATTTTTTTAACATTCAAAAGATTGAATGGTTATCTTTACAAGGAGTTTGCCATGAGTATCATTTCCAAAAAAAAATTTAATAAAAGTATTAGATATTTAGCTAGTTCTATGATATTATCAAATCTCCCTTCGTTATCTCATGCCTCTCCTCAAAAATCTCCTGATGAGACAATTGCTTATTGCCACGATTCTTCACAAAAAATTATTTCTGACATGTTGACCCACATCGATTTAAAAGAAATTGAAGAAAATAAAAATTCAAATGAGAATATGAGGAAAATATCTTTTATTAATCATATTTCTTCATTAGAAACTTCATGTTTAGCAAAAGTAAAATTTTCATCTCCAAATGAAATAAAAACAATCTTTAATAAAGATATTATGCTTGCTGTTACTAAAACTGCGAATTATGAAGTTACACAATTTAATGAAAAAGATTTTAAAAAACTTCTTAATTTAGTTACATTTTTAAATATTGGATTTTTCCTACAATCTGTTAATTCAGAATACATTCCTGATTATCATTCAAAAAATGAATTTAAAAATATTATTGGAAGTTTAGTTCATCGCTTTGCAAATGCTTTAATTGGAAAGCATTTAAATAATAGAGATGAAGATTTTAAAAATCTATCAAAGCAAATGTTTGATTTAATTCACTCCGCAAAAACTTTTGAGGCATCACTGCCACTCATTGAATATGTGATTCAAAATTCAGAGTTTTTGAATATCACAGATCAAAGTCCTCTTTATGAAGCTGTTTTATCCATTCAAAGAGCTTTAGCAGCTTCACATGATGCAGGAGGAATTTATTTTAATAAAAATAGACAAATATGGCAAAAAAACAAAGACAATATAGATATAAAATCAGATGTAATTGTAAAAAACTTAATACAAATCGTGAACAGTATTGAAAATATAGAAAATAAAAGCACTCTTTCTCCTGAACTACAAAAAAATTATGTCCGTGAATTAGGACGCTTTTTAAGATACGAACATCATCGCGAAAATATTACATCTGTATTAAAAAATTTAATCTTAAGAACAGAACGTAAAGATATAAATAAATTAGAAAGCCCGACAGCTTACTGGATGGAAGCAGTGAATGCTTTATCACAATACAATATTTTGACTGAAAATAATTGTAAAGAATTCATAGATAAAAATGGCGAAAATATTTGTGATTCTAAATCAATTTTAAATAAAACATTATTCCAAAATTCTTTTAAATATGATGAAGGAAAAATTATTTTCCACACATCACTCAGCAAACAAGAAATCGATGGTCTTTATCATTCTATAAAACAGATAGAGTCCGTTTATAAAAATACCATTCAAAAATTAAATTCTAGAAACAACGATCCCAATGAGAGGTTGCAAATTTTTCTCTATAAATCATATGATGAATATATGAAATACAAGTCTTATATTAGTGATTTAAGCAATGCTGAAGATGGTGGTATTTATATTGAGTCCATTGGTTCCTTTTATACTTATAGCGGTGATATTGGAGTGACTGACAGAGTTCGCCACGAATATGTTCATTATTTAAATGGTAGATATCTCATGGATGGTATTCACGGAAGAACCACATTATTTGATGGAAAATGGAACCGAATGTCTTGGTTTGAAGAAGGATCTGCTGAGTTTTTTGCAGGTGCTACACAGACAAAAGGTGTTCAAATTCGTGCGCCTATTGTCGAGAATCTTAAAAATCAAACCATTCGACCTATAAAAGAAATTATCAACTCAACTTCAAAAACCATTCCTATTCATGAATTTTATAATCAAAGCTATGGCATAGTTTTGTTTTTACATTTTAAAAATCCTGAAATATTTCAAAATATTTTAAAAATGATTCAAGAAAATAATGTAAAAGGATATGATAATATTTTTGAAAATCTATCTAATAATAGTCAAATTAACTTAGATTATCAAGAATTTATTAAAGAATTAATAAATGGTTCAAAAAATTATTCTTACTTAAATCAGCATGAAAATCATAATTTTCAATATATCACTTTAGACACCTCAAATTTATCTCATTCCTTAGAATCTATTCAAAAGATATTAAATTCCAAATTGCAAATTAATGGTTTTATAATTAATAATTGCAATGTTGTTGCAAGTTCCGAGTTTGAAAATTCTCAAGCACGTTTTGGCTGTTTTGGAGAAGTAACATTACCATTACAATCATCAACAATCTTAAAATTAAATCATTCATTAGAAAATCTTAAGCAAGATAATAATAAGCACGCTAATACCAACTGTATGTTTGATGACCAAAGTAAATTATATTGCGAAGGTTCTCTGCAAAGTGCAAGTTTTTCATTTATTCCTGATAGCAATCAAATCGAAATTAGAAAGCATAATTCAGAGCAATTGAAAAAAATATTCCGAAACTCACAAGAACATTTTTACTTTTTTGTGGGTGATACCTTAACAACGCAGCTTTTTGAAAATCATCAAAGAACAGCAGCAAGCGGTTATAATTATATTAAAAAACAAGACCCTCAAAAAGGAGTCTTTTCCGTAAATCAAAATGGTGAAATTAGCTATGAAGACAAAAGTTCAACTGATAAATCTAATGTAACAGCGGTCGTTTCTATTAGTGATAATAAAAAAACGCCAATAGTTGATGATAAAAATGACCATGAAATTCATGCAAAGATATTCAAATTTGAAGAGCTTGATGAGAGAATGTTTAACAGTGAATTATTTTTCGATGCTTTAGGACATGTATCAAATTCATTGTACAGAGATGAACTAGAAAATAAAGATGGTTTTACTTATTTCGACAATAAATTTAGAAGAGATTACGTAAATGATTTGGATTTCGAAATTATTGAACAACCCAAATTTGGCAGAGCTGTTATGGAGGGTCGTTACATTATTTCATATCAAAAATATGATAAAAAAAATGAAGAAAATGACAGTTTTAAAGTTCGTGTCAGAAAACATAATAGTCATTTTAAAGTTATTACTATTCAAATTAAAAAATATGTTGCAAACAAAATTGTTGATATTGAATTAGTTAACTCAACCCCCATAATACCTGTTACTATAAATCTTGATGAAAATGGAATTGCGAATCAATATGTTTACAAAGACATTGAACATTTATTAGATAGTAATTCACACTATAAATATGCATTTATTGAAGAACCCAAGTGTCAAAGTGGACTTATATTAGAAAATTATGGAGCGATAGTATATAGAAAAGGAAACAAATGTCCCACCACACCATTTAAAGATGAAGCAACCATACTGATTCGAAAAGTAACAAATTCCGAAAATCACCCGCCTGTTATGAGATTGCAAGTGACATTCGAATAAAAACCCTCAAATTTAATCAACTCTCCCACTAGGGAGCCGTTGGGGGAGAAGGCGCATCAGGGACTGTAGCCTCTACAGGCTTAACTAGTTCAACAGGTTTTGCCTCAGTGCTTTCAGCTGAAGGAGTAACAGGGGCATCCTTATTCTCAATTTTTGCAGCCTCGCTTGCATCTGCCCTAGGCTCTTCTTGCGGAGCATCTGCGCCCGTATTTTGAGAAGCATCGGGAGCTGCTTGCTCAGGAGCTACTGAAGCCGTAGGAACAGGCTTAGGAACATCTTCAATATTTATGGGATATACTTTCGTAGAGTCCCAAGTCCCACTTTGTAAATTTAAAGAAGAAATTCGGATAAACCATTTTCCTAATCCTATATTTCCTACAGGAAAAGTTGTTTTGGTTGTGCTGTACACTTTAACCCGATTTAAAAACTCCTGATCACTGGCAACTTCAATACGATAAAATGAAACTTTTCCGGTTGCTGACCAGGTTAAAGAATCATTTATCTTCATTTGGGGAGGAAAATCCGCCCTCAAACCACTGGAAGTGGGAGGAAGTATGGTGATTTTATGTGCCGGTTTTCCAGCTTCCTTCCAATAAATATCGCCTGGTGGTGGAATTGAAATACGATATTGCCCTGTGGCACTTGAATTTCCATTTAAATAAATTTTATTAAATCTTGGGTCCCTCGAAACAAGAATTTTTTTCTGAGAGGGAAGCTGAACAATGGGCCCCCCATCTTGAATATCATAGTTGTATGACAAAGGTCCCGACGATTCTGTAGGCGCTATCAAAGGTTTAGGCGCTTTTTGTTTTTTAGGCTTCTCAATGCTATCCACGGCTGGAGGAGGAACCACAGCAATTATGGATGGCGCAGACGGTGTTGGTGCTGATTCCACTGGTTTTTGTACGACATGCTCTTTCACACGAGGCGCAGGAGCAGCGACAACAGCAGGATGTGAAGGTTCAGCGACAACGGGCGGTGGAGTGACTTGCACGGCTGATTTGTCCTCTACATGAGGGGGAGTCGGAGTTGGATTCGGAATTATATTATCTTGTTTTTCTGGAGATTTTCCACCAAAAGGGGAGTACGGCCCCAAAAATAATAATCCTGCTGCCGTCGCACCCGCCACAGCCACTCCGGCTGTAATTCCTGTCAGGATCAGTTTTCTTTTCCTTGTCAACTCATCTTCTGCAGAATGATCAAGAAACGGCTCCTCTTTAGTTTGAGGGGGTGTCTCCTCGACGGGTTCATGTTGATGACGCTTTGTCGATTCTGTCTTCTTAAGACGTGAGTTTGCCATATTCAAAACCTCTACACATTATTTTTCCCTATGCAAAGTTTATATCGGAAAGAGAAAGTTTGGATTGAGGTAACAAAACTTACCTATAGGCAAATTATATGTGGGAAATTTGTCAGTTGAGGAGTGAAGAAATCATATTTTTTGATTTTAAAGCAAAACCATGCTTTGCAAATTTATGAGCAATGGCATCATAGGAAGAAAGAATTTGAGAAATCGTACAGCGAAAACCTAACTCCACAAGTTCTGTTCGAATATAATATTTCATTGGATTTCCTGCCATAGCTTCCATAACTTCATCTGTGGGCTTGAAAATAACAAAATCAACATCGGGATGATTGTCCATAGAATGTTTTAACATCGAACTTGATCTGGTTTGCACAAGACTTTTTACAGCCTGCACCATGGTAAAGTAACCACCTTTTTTCATGACGGCTCCAGGTAAATTACTAGTATAAGGTACCATAGGATCGATATACACGACTAAGGATGCTCCCTTACGAATAGCTGTATTAAAATCTGAAGAACTTGTTAATTGCCCGTCTGTAAACCAATGGCCTTTTATTAATTCAGGTAAATAAAACGGAGGAAGAGCTGTACTGGCGCGAATAGCTTGACTGATTTTTATATCTCGCCAAGGTTCTTCACCAAAGACAATATTTTCACCTGTATCTTGATCTGTTACGTTAATGTATAATTCTTTTTTTAATGTTGATAAATTATCTTCAACACCAAAATGTCTCATTTGATTTTCAAAAAACTTTTTTAATTTTTCTCCCTTAAAAAAACCAGTTGGCACAGAATGCTGCAATCGGCTGATCAATTCACCGGAATCAAATGTCGAAAAGGCACGAACAACATCAAAAAAGCGCTTAGCAATTTCCGAACCTGCTAAATCAAAAACCGTGTTTAATCCCAGTGGTTCAAGACTGGTATGCTTACGATATATTTGTTTTACGAGGTCTTCTGAGTGAACTCCCATAGCTAAAGTGCTTGCCACAATAGCTCCTGAAGAAACACCACAAAAAATATCAAAATCTCCTGTTTCCTTATCAAGCAAACAGCTGTCTATGGCGCTAATTACTCCAATAGAATAAATATAACCTTCAAGACCTCCACCCGAGATGCAGATACTTGTTTTTTTATGATTTTGTCTAAAATCATAAAGTTGCCGCGTCGCTGCCAAAAACAATTCTACGGAATCGGATGGATCGGTAATAACCGCACGAATATTGGCAAGACTTAAATAAAATTCACGGTTGGTTTTTCGGGCAGAACGAGGTAACACAACAACAATCCGGCGCATAGTATAAATAAAATCACGGGGTGTAAATTTTTCAATAGCCGATTTTAAGCTTTCAAAACTCACAGGAATTTTTTGTTCTTTTTGTTCCTTTGCACTTTGTGAAGAATGCAAAACTTCTGTGTCTTGATTGTCTTCTTCTTTTTCCTCTTTTGGTACAAAACGATCCACTAGATCTTTAAAGTGAAAATCATTATTGAGTTCTCGTTCATCTAATATAATTAAATCGGCATCAAATACAGGAAGTTCTCTGGCTAGCTCATAGACATCAGTATAAAAATTAACCGTAGCACCTGGAAATGAATTTGCAGCAACAGCCAAACGTCGAATCAAATAAGAGGAAACAGAAAAGGAATTGGGCTTTAAAGGCGAAGTATTTTTTGCCCCTGCTTTAATAAAATCTACTTTTAAAGATGCAATTAAAGATTCTTCACCAATGTACATGACACGGTATTCTTTATAACCGGAATATTTGTCGGACACGAAGGGTGTCTCCTTTGTAAAAGGAAAAGTTCCCAAAAGTGTTTATTCTGAAACTTTTGGGTTTCTTGGGTACATAACGTATTGTAGAAACTTGCACGGAATACTTCCATTGTAGACCGCAACTTTTCTTGAAGGACGCAAGCCCACTCGTTTTGCTCCTTCTTCACTTCCCGTAATCATCCAAGCTGTCCAGTGAGGAAATTGCTGTTTCCAAAGATCTCCAAGGCCTTGATAAAGGGGAGTGAGATCTTCACCCTCCTCAAGACGCTCACCGTAAGGTGGATTGACAATGAGCATACCCTGAGATGCATGCGGTTGGGCATCGAAGGCGTTCTTTTTTGTAAAGTTAATCAATTTACTCAAACCTGCGACCTTTGCGCATTCTCGTGCCGTTTCAATATTTCTTTCCGAAATATCGCTTCCATGAAAAGGTGATAAAATATTTGAATTAAAATTTATATTATTTTTCTCTGCATACATTTGAATACGCATAATTAAATCCGTTAAGGATTTTTCTTTTGCCAAGATTTTTGTTTTAAGATTCTTTAATGCCGCTTTCATTTCTTGAGATTTTTGAGGACATAAGTCCATAAATGCAAAATCATTACGATGAACATTTGGTTTCCAATGTAACAATAATAAGGCTGCTTCGATTAAAAATGTTCCCGAACCACACATCGGATCTAAAATGTAAGGTGACAGAAGAATTTGAGGTTTTTTAGTTTCTCTTGACTGTTCCTTTAATAATCGTGTTTCTTTATCTTCAAAATAAACGGGATTTGATGAATTCCAAATGCTATTTGCTAAAAGATGCAACCCCGATATGCGCAAAAGAGATGAAGCCAAAGATTCTTTTAAAGGCGCCTCCACGGTCTCGACGCGGTAACCTCTTTGGGAAAGAGGGACTCCCGTCGTATCGACGGATATGCTAAATTTATCGCGAAATAAACGGACAAATATTTTTACATCGGGATTTTCGGTATTAACGTCGGGACGTTCGCCAAATTGGTCACGAAAGGAATCACAAATGGCATCTTTAACTTTTAACCCAACAAACATGGAATTGCGCACAAAGGTGTCATTCAATGACGCATTCACAGAAAAGGTCAAATTTTTAGAAAAAAGATCGGGCCAATGAATTGTGCGCGCCAAATGATAAAGATCCTCTTCCTGGGAAACTTCATCTTCTGCTAAAACAAGCAAAACGCGACTGGCACAAAGGGAAGCCAAATTGGCGGCAATGCAACCATCCCAAGCGGATTCTAAATAGCAACCTGCTGAACCTTTCCAAATATTCCCTTTTATTTGATATTCTGAACAAATTTCCTCTAATTCATCTTTTAAAATATCTTCAAAACCACGTGATGTTGAAATAAAAAAACGTTGGCGCGTATGATCCGAATGCCTATAGCCTTGGGGATGACTCGAATTACGGCGGGGATTTTCCTTTTTCTTCATTTTTATCCTTATAAGGCGCACATAGGCCAAGCTCTCTGAGCATTTCAAATTCTCTGCCAGAGCGGATGCGCGTATAGTACTCCAAAAATTGTGTCGCTTTTGCGGGTGTTGAATTTTCTAGGAGCTTTGTTACTTGTCTAGGAGGTAATTTGCTTAATAAAACGATAACCAAATCCCTATCCATGGCGTCCATAACAGGAGCGACTTTGCGGGGCTCCATTTTTGAAACAAACTCCACAGCATTCTTCACCCTATCCTCCTTCAGTTTTTTCTCTTTTTGTAGGGTTTCGTCAAGTAACCTTTTTTCTTCTTCCACTTTTTTTAAACGGGCATCGACATCTAGTCTGGCCAAATCATAAGATTTCTTTGCTTCTTCCAGCTTCACAAGTTTTTGTTCAATGTCTTGTTTTAGCATTTCCAGTTCATCACGGATGCGCATAGATTCGGAAGTGCTCAAATCTCCTTTAGGTATTACGGGTAAATTTTGTGCCAATAAAACCTGATGATTTAAAAAAAACTTTAGGCTTAACAAAAGAATTAGAAGGTATTTCATTCATCATCCTTTTCTTGCATTTGCATACGAACAAATTTTTGGTTGCCCAACTCGTCGAGTAAAGCTTGTTCTTTGCGATTTTCAACTTTGTAATACTCTTTTTGTTTTAAATCTTTTAAATTTTCGAGAATTTTTTGATTTCGGCGACATTGAATTAAGGCTTGTTGATAAACCTCTAAATCAGACTGACAAGTACGCAAATTATCCAGCAACTCCATAATACGATCCTGTCTTAATCTTAATGAGTTTTCAAACAATTTTACTTTGTGAATTTGTGCTTGCAATGCATATTTATTAAGATCATCTCTGTCTGAAAAATAGAGATCTCGTTCTTCATGAATCATTTTTTTTAATTCAAAAATTATTTTTTTTGCATACTCCACTTTTGTTTCTGCATCTTCTGTTTCCTGTTCCCTCAGATTTAAAATTTTTTGCAAAGTAAATTGAAATGTCACTATTCAACCTCATGTGTCAATTCATGCAATAAACCTAAGGAATCACTAAAGTTACAGACAAGGGAACGATCTTGCTTTAAAAAAGATTCAATTTTGGGAAGAATTTTCATAACGCGATCGAGTTTTTGATTCATCCCAGGATTGTAAGCTCCGATGCTAATTAAATCTTCATTCTTTTGATATTCTGCTAAGAGATCTCTTAAAACTCCGACTTCTTTTAAATGACTTTCCGTCGTAATATCAAGCATTACACGACTGGCACTAGATAAAATATCAATGGCAGGAAAATGATTTCTTTCCGCCAAAGAACGCGACAAATTAATATGTCCATCCAAAATACTGCGCGCAGAATCACTAATGGGATCATTAAAATCATCACCTTCTACCAATACCGTATAAATCCCTGTCAGTGATCCTTTTGAATTGCTGTTACCTGCTCTCTCTAATAATTTAGGTAACAAAGAGAATACAGAAGGTGTGTAACCTTTTGTCGTAGGAGGTTCACCCACGGACAAACCAATTTCTCTTTGCGCCATAGCCACACGGGTTAAAGAATCCATCATTAGTAGTACTTTTTTACCTTGTTCCCTAAAATACTCTGCAATTGCTGTTCCCACATGAGCCGCCCGCACACGACTTAAGGGAGACTGATCACCCGTGGAGACAACAACAACACTCTTTTTAAGCCCCTCGTCTCCTAAATTCTCTTCTAAAAACTCACGTACTTCGCGACCTCGTTCACCAATGAGAGCAATCACGTTGACATCGGCGTCGGAAAAGCGAGATATCATTCCCATAAGCACACTTTTGCCAACCCCTGATCCCGCCATAATGCCGACGCGCTGCCCCTCCCCAAAACTAAGTAAGGCATTAATCGAACGCACTCCGGTATCAAAATGATTTTTAATCCGACGCCGCATGAGCGGATTGAGAGGATCACGCACGATGGAATAAGGAATGCCCTGATGGGAACCAAATTCTTCACCAATCATAGGACGCCCGTAACCATCAATTATGCGCCCAATGAGGTGATCACCCACCATAATTTTTTGTTCGCGATCGATGCATTGGACAAGGGAATTGGCACAAACACCCACAGGATCAGAAAAGGGAATGACGAGTGATTTTTCTTTACGAAAACCAACAACCTCTCCTTCAATAGAAAAAGTACGTTCTCTATTAAAAATGCGGACAAGAGCGCCCAAGGGCACATCGGATAAAGTCACTTCAATCACAGTTCCTACAACTTGGACGACTTTCCCAAATTTTTCATGTAAATTGTTTATACTTGGATTTTCTCTTTGTTTCTTTAATCTTGAAATCGCGTGATTTGAAAACATGGTTTATATAACCTTTTTAATTTCTGAATCTTTATTTAAATTCTCTTCTTTTTTATCAATTTTTTGATCATTAAAAATTTCAGACTTTAAATTTTTAATGATATTATCGACGCTTTTTTCAATATCTACCATAGAAACTCCAGTTTCATTTTCCACATGAAAACTACCGCTTTGTAATGATGAATTTTCCTTAATTTGAATTCTTGATCCTTCATTTAAATTTTCGATATGCTTTTTAATTCTTTGCGCATCCTCGTGATTCATTTGAATTGTGATAGAAGTACTTGCTGAATATGCTTTAACCACTTCATCAAATAAATTTGTTAATGAAGAATCGTTATTTTTTATTTGTTCTCTAATTATTTTTTCACAACATAATTTTACTAATTCTAAAAATATTTCCTTTCCTTCCATTAATAAGGAAGATTTTAACTGTTCCATTTTAGAGGCGGCTTCTGAAATATTTGCAAAAGCACGATCGTATTTTGTTTCAACAGCAACCATCCCTCGTTCTTCAGCATTGCGATAACCTTGAGTAGATCCTTCCTCAAAACCTTTTTTATATCCCTCTTCTTTTCCTTCTATTTCTCCCTTTTCAAAACCTTCATGACGCCCCTTTCCAAAACCTTCATGATAAGCATTTTCATATTTTTCTTTTATTTTTTCTTCATCTAATTCTTGTTTTATAGGCTCTGAATGATTTTGTGAAGAAGAGGATTCCATTGTTGTAGTTTGAGAAGTGGGATTCATTTTTTCCTGTTGATTTTGTTTTTGATCCTCAATTTTATTTACTTGATTTGCATTTAATTTATTATCATCTTCCTTTTTTTTCTTTACATTTGATTTGATTTTTTTTTCTATTTCTTGATTTTCCATTTCAGCTAATTCAAGCGCCATAGCTTCTTCTTCGTCCAATAAAGTACGGCGTCGACGACGCAACATTTCGCGTTGCCCTTTTTTAAAATCTTCCGTCATATCTCGAGGTAATAAAGGAACAGATTTTTTGACTAAAAGATTATCAAAATCTTTTGGTTTTGTAACTTTTTCTTTAATTTCTAAGGGATCGTGCATTTTTTCTAAAATAACAGATTTTTTTACATTATCGGGAAATACAATTCCTTGCTCACTAAAGTGTAGCCAAGGATAACTTTCCATATCTAATAAACTCATGACTTTTTTGTCATTTTTCTTAACAAGTTTACCAACTCGACTCCCCACAAACACCTCATTAAACTAAAGCATTTTCTCCACTGGCAGAAATAACGATTTTACCTTCATCATTTAATCTTCTGGCAATTTGCACAATGGCAAATTGCGCTTGCTCTACATCAGAAATTTTAGCAGGCCCTGCAATGGTCATTTCTTCTTTCAAGTTTTCCGCCGCTTTTTGGGACATATTCTTATAAATAAGATCTTTCACACCTTCAGAAGCCGTCTTTAATGCTAATTTAAGTTGTTCTGGTTTCACTTCTCTCAGTACAGTTTGAATACCTCTGTCATCAATCTTAATAAGATCGTCAAATACGAACATGAGTTTTCTAATATTTTCTGCAAGATCGGGATCGCGCTCTTCCAATCTATCCAAAATATTTTCTTCTGTTGCT
Source organism: Silvanigrella aquatica (assembly GCF_001907975.1). NCBI lineage: Bacteria > Pseudomonadati > Bdellovibrionota > Oligoflexia > Silvanigrellales > Silvanigrellaceae > Silvanigrella > Silvanigrella aquatica. The sequence goes on along the minus strand of NZ_CP017834.1, from coordinate 1,354,917 downwards.
TTATCCATAAGATTAAGCATTTCAACAATAGGATCGATTCCACCCACTTTCGAACTCGTTACGTTACCTAACTTTTGAATTTCACTTCTAAGAACATCATCAATTTCATCTATAATTTCCGGAGAAACACTTTCTAAACTGGCAACTCTTAAAATCAATTCCGTGTGCAAACTTTCTGGTAAAATTTTTAAACATTCACCAAATTTTTTAGGATCTAAATGAGCTAAAATTAATGCCATGGTTTGCGGATGTTCGGAGCGTAAAAAGTTAGCCAATGTTTTGGGATCAATCAATTCAAGAGATTCTAAATTGGCATTAGATGTTAAAGACAATTCATCAATGAGCGCATTGGCTTGATCACTTTTAAAGGCAGATTCAATTAATCTTTTAGTAAAGTCATTACTACCTAAAAAGTATTTTTTATTTGATTGCAATATTTGATAAAACTCTTCCATGACCATATCAATCGCATCGCTGTCCACACGCCCCAGACGACTCATGGCACTACCAATGCGTTTGATTTCAAATTCTGTCATGTGCTTAAAAATTTCCGCCGAAATTTCTTCGCCAAATGCGAGCAATAGAATTGCTGCTTTCTGTGGACCGGAATACTTTATGGCCACATTGCCCCCTTTTTATCTCTCGTCTTTTTTTACAGTTTAAAGTCAAAATGGCATCAGCAGCAGGCAACAGAAAGCCTATTTGTCAAAATAAAATAAGGAAATTATTTCCATTTCTATTTTTCAAAAATTTGGCTTAACCTAGGTAAAATTGAATGTATTAAAATTTGTAAATATTGCTATTATTTTTTAGCATATTGCAAATCTGAAACAAGGTCATTTATGAAAAAAAAGATTCAACTCTCTCTATTTTTAATTAACTTTTTTGTCGCATTTTATAGTGTCTTCTTTCACTTTCATGCCAATGCAGAAATTCCTCCCGATATAAAAAAAATAATAACGCGCGGTAAACTTATAGTAGCTATAAACTCTGTAGATTTACCACCCTTTTTTTATAAAACAAACGATAACAAACTTGAGGGATTTGATATTGAAATTGCAGAAGACATTGCAAAAAACTTAGGTGTCCATGTTGAATACAATAGAAACGCGTCTACATTTCAAGATGTGGTTAAGCTCGTAGAGAATGAACACGCCGATATTGCTATGGGTTCCATTAGTGCTACCTTAGCAAGGGGACTTACCGTTCGATTTTCCGATCCCTATTTATTACCTAATCAATGTCTTATCTTAAATCGTATTATTGAAGTAAAAGTAAATAATAAAGTTAAAATTGACCCTGAAGTTTTCAAAATTGCGTTATTAAGTCATTCCTCTTATAATGATTATGCTAAACAAAATATAAATTATTTTGACACAAATTATAAAAACATTTCATTTATTGAGTACGATTCATTAGACAATGCTATTTCTGATGTTATTTCAGGTAAAATATTTGGTGTTTATACCGATGAAAACTACGCTAATAATGTCATTAAAACAAAAAAATTAGCAAATATTTACGTAAGAAAAAAAATTGTGAGCGATTCCATCGATCCCATTTCCATTGCTCTAAATTGGAAAAGTCCCAATTTGGCATATTGGATAAATTTATATATTAAAAGAATGAAAACAGATGGAAAAGAAAAGTTACTTACATTTAAATATTTAAGAGAAAAAAATGATAAATAAACTTAAAGATATTCTTTTAAATCACTGGACTATTTTAATTTCCATGAGCTTAGGTTTAATATATGGTATTTTTTATCCTAAAGTAGCTCATAATACCCATTTTATTGGAGATATTTATCTTGATCTTTTACAGATTACTGTTATTCCCATAATGATGACTGCAATAATTTGTGGTTTTTATAATATTTTTCACAATAGTGACTCGATTTATTATTTAAAAAGATTATCTATATTATATTTAGTTATTATGATTTCTACTGCCGTATTATCTGTCACTTTATCTTTTGTTATTTCTCCCGGGTCAAATTTAAGTTCAGCAACAATTCAATTATTAAATAATGGCATTGGAAATTCCGAAAGCACTCTTAAAAATTTAAATAATATAATAGTAAGCGATAATTTTTTTTCCTATGTGCAAAATATTTTACCAGTAAATATCATTCGTTCTATTTATGAAAGAAAAGATATATCAATTTTAATATTTTCAATATTACTAGGCATAGCACTTGGTGTGACAAATCATCCCAATGTCGCTGTTGCTATCTCTTTTTTTGATGGCATTTTTTTAGCATTTATGAAAATTGTAAATATCCTTTTATATTTACTTCCTTTTGGAATTTTTTTCCTTATTTCAGGTTTTATTTCGAATCTTGGCTATGACACTTTAAAATCTTTATTTGATTTAATAGCACTTATATATATTATAGTAATAATTATGTTTCTTATATTTTTATTTATTATATCAAAAAAAAGAAAAATTCATCCTCTGCATGTGATGAGAAAACTAAAAAATGCATATTTAATTGCCTTTGGCACCTCGAGCAGCTTTGCCGCTATGCCTGCGGCCATGCTTGCCTTAACCAATGAGTTCAAAATTGATAAAAAAAATGTAGAACTGATAATGCCTTTAGGAACAAGTATTTTTAAACCCGGAATTATGATTAGAAGTATCACCATTGCCATATTTTTAATGAATCTTTACCATATACCTATTAAAATGAATTCCCTTGCAACACTCTTTTTTACAAGCCTCGCTACTTCTATAGCAAGCACTGCAGGTCCTGCTATTTTAAGCGCAACGACTTTTGGCATTGTTTTGTCCCCCCTGGGAATCCCTCCTGCTGTGGGAATATTTTTACTATTAAGTATAGAACCTCTCATAGATCCTATTACAAGTATGCTCAATGTTCAAAGTAACTGCACAATAACTGTATTGGTTGCAAAAGATGAGAAAAAAAGTAAAAAAGATAAAATATAAATTCAATATTTTTATTGATTTCTTGTCAAATTAAAAACAATCACCTATTATAAAAATCTTAAATCACTTTAATTAAAGGAATTAAAAATGTTTAATTTATTAAAAAAACTTCAAACATTTATCTTTATTTTTTGTTTTTCTTTTTATAATTATGCTTTTTCCTATGAAAAAAATAAGTTTGATCTTATTATAGATACCGATGCTGCTATTGATGATTGGTTAGCTGTTTTATATTCACTCAATCAAGAAAAAAAATCAAATTTATTAGGAATTACAATTGCTGCCACAGGAGAAGCTCATTGTAAACCTGCACAAATAAACATTGCAAATTTAATTTATTTAGCAGGCAAAGAAAAAAAACAAATTCCAATTTCATGCGGCGATTCTGTTCCTTTAGAAGGATTTCATACCTTTCCAGACAAATGGCGCATTGACTCCGACACAATGAACAATATCATAATACAAAAAAATCCAAATCCAAATATATTAGCACAACACGCCGTAGAATGGCTTCATGAGACATTAAATAAGAATTCAAATCCGGTTGTTATCTTAAGCATAGGTCCACTTACCAACATAGGTCAACTTATAAAAAAATATCCCGAAGTCACAAAAAAAGTAAAACGGATTTATATTATGGGTGGGGCTATTTATGTGAAAGGGAATCTCATTATTCCTAATATTACTGAGTCTTTAAAAAATAAATATGCGGAATGGAATATATGGGTCGATCCTTTAGCTGCAAAAATTGTAATGAATTCAGATATTCCTCTTTCCTTAGTCACTCTCGATGCCACAAACCAAGTGCAAGTCACTAGGGATTTTATGAAAACTTTAAAAAAGAATATGAAGTCCAAAGCAGCGAATTTTTATGCTGATATTCTCGATAAAAATTTAGAATTTGTTGATTCCGGTGAATACTACTTTTGGGATATCTTAACGGCTGCAAGTATGTATTTCCCCTTTTGCACAGAAAAAAAGACATCACTTGATGTCATTACACAATACGAATCAAATACTAATGGTTATGACCAAATTAAAAGTTTTGGAAAAGAATTTAATCTGGCATTAGAGCAGTTTAAAGATAATATGCAAAATCGCCAAGCATTTGAACAATTGGAATCAGGGCGCACCCTAGTTTTAAAAACAAGAGAAAATAAAAAACTACAAAAATTTTGCACTAAAGTTAGTGAAAAACAATTCAAAAAAAGCTTGATAGAAACCCTGAATTACTCCAATTAAAATATATTTGTTATTATTTTATAAAAACAATGATAATTTTTTTTAATTACATTATAAAATCAAATAAAACCTAAAAACAAGAGATTATTAATTACATATTTCAATTAAATAATAATTTGACAAATCAATATTCATTATTTAATTAAATATGAATAGTCAAATAAATATTTATTTGACTATTCATATTTAATCATATTTTTTTAAAGGATTTAAAAAATTTATGGCCGTTACCATATACGCTTGGACGCATAATCAAAAATCTACCAAGGATACTTTATTAAAAAAGTCAAACTGTGGGCATTGCTCTCTAGAAATAACAGGAACCAAAGAAAGTATTGATAAAATAAATGAAAAATTAAAATTGACCGTTCCTGGATATCAAAATGCAGAAGAAATCATAGAAAATTTTAAACATTCCCCTCAACAAGTCGACCTCTTTATTCCTAATAAATCTGAAGAAGAAAAAATAATTGCCAGAGAAAATGATTTAAATGAATGTTTATCTATATATGAAAAAAATAAAACAAACGGACAATATGATGCCATGGCAAAAGGTATCAATCAAAAAGTTCTCGAAGCTGCACAAACTCTTAAGAAAGGCAAAATACCTGAATATTTATTGAATAGTTATATCATAAAAAATAAATCTAAAATTATGAGTACAATTTATTTTAGTTTTTTTCCAGGTAGTAAATATGATGAAAAGCCAAATAATGAAAATAATAAAAAAAATATAAGTAATAACTTTTATAATATAATCAATAATAGAATACAAAGAGATCAAGAGTATATATATAAACCCGAATTTAAAAGTTACGCTCAAGATTGTAGCATTGAAACAATGGGAGTAGATATTTCGAAAATTTTTGCTGATTTAAAACCTGAAAATTTAGAAGAAGATTTTTTAAACTATAAAATGCGTTCTTCTTGCTCTGAAGATGATTGGTTAAAAAAAGAAAGAAAATTTTATAAAGTAAAATCTGGAATTTTAAAAGGCATTACAATCACGGCAGCAACTTATACTGAGTATGTAAATTTTTTAAATTTGATTATAAAAAATAGGAAAATTAAATTTAGGCACATTATGTTGGATGAAGATGCAAACATAAATGAAAATATATTAAACAAATTTTTAAAAAATGAATATAATTATTTTAATATTTTATTAGAAGATCTCTCATTCAATATAAAAACATTTAATAAGAAAATAAATCAATCTAAAAATATTGAGGAAATAAATTCATTAAAAAATAAAATAAATAAATTAGAATTAATGATTTCTCAAATTCAAAGCACTTATTCAAATGTCAAAAATTATCTACATGTTTCTGGACTTCCACCCTCAGATATCATCACTTTTCCATCTTTGCATTGCGATGGATACGGACTTGACGAAGTAAAAATAATTCAAAATTGGGTAAATATAATCGAAAATTCTGACTATCATTTTGACACCACAAACTGCTCCTGGGCAATCAAAACCGTATTTCTTCCTGTTATAGAACCTTATTTTAAAATTCAAAACCATATGCGCATCATGCCTTGGTCACCTCTTGAAGTAGCTTCTATAGCAAAGCAAGCTCAAAAGGAATTCTTAAAAAAACACAATGGTATTATTTTCAATTCGCAATTAAGCGCTCCGAAAAAAAATCTTTATACAAAAAAAGAATTTCTAAAGATAATATCTGAAAAAAACAAAAACATACAAATACAAAGTTTTTTTCATTTAAGAAAAATTGAATTAGAAGATATATTGATTCTTTTAGACAGATACCACCGCATTGGAGATTTTCAAATAAATCATAGAGTTATATTTATAGAACATCTCAAAGAAAAAATAGCAAATTATATGCATAAAATTTCTGAAAATACTAAGCAAAATAAAGAATCAAGAAAATTAAACTCTATTAATTTACTTTATCAATTGCTTATTCTTGAGGAAGATAGTCTTATGAGTTTTCTTTTAGGTGTCAAAGGGAAATTAATGCCAACCCATTCAGATGAACTTTTGCAAAAATATAAATATTTAGTTTAATCGCCTCTCAAATTTTTTCTTGAAAAGAGAACCTTGTCATATTAAATAATGTAAAAAAAATATTAAACGATTTTAAAAGATTATAAGCCTTTTTAGCGTTAGGCGAGGTGCCGCTATGTTTAAAATTTGGAATAATTGTGAATTTATCGGGAAAATTACAAAAATTCGTATCCCGAAAATGAATATCTCGCTTCAGGACGAAAAAGAAATAGTGTATATTATAGTGTCACTGCAGAGGAGTTGTTTTCTGTTAAAGAAATTATGCAAATGCGTTTTTATGAGAAATTATTATTAACTCATAAATTTTAATTTCGATATCTACTCATTTGAATATACTTTGATCATTTTTTATTAACTAGGATAAAATATGCTTAAATATTTAATTATTTTTTTCTCTCTCCTTTTTTTTAACACTCCTAGCTATGCCTTTCTAAACAAGTGCCAAAAATGCTACATTAAATGTATCAATACTGAGAAATATGACGCCTTTAAAGGAGAAGACATAAATAAGCTTTTAAAAGAGAAAAAATTGACCATTGTTGCAGATAAAAATCGTATTTTAACAGATTCTAAAGTCGATATTTTAAAGAATCATCTTTTCTATCGAGAGGGAACCTATTTTGTCAATCAAGATATCACTTTGATTCTTCAATGTATTTGCTGTAAAGATTGCCAGGCAAATGCTTGCCAGAGCTCTACAAAGCAACCTTGAGCACTATAAAATTATTTTATTTATAATTTTTTTGATAATATTAAAAAATATTTGTAATTTAAGTCATATTATATAAAAACATATCCTTATTATTTCCCTTGGCTAATTTCAATCAATAAAATTTCTTATTACAAAACGATTACAATTTTATTAAAATATGATGAAATAAAAATTTCAGTAAAATTAAATTATTTTTATTAAATTTAAGTTACTTAGGCAATGATTTTATGATAATATTCTAAAATAATTTAGTTACATTATGAGATAAAACATTATATTAGAATATTTTGCAAAGAAAATATTCTTTGTTTTAAACAAAAATATTTTATAACAATTACAGATGGTTAAATGATTTTAAAATCAAAAACCTACTCACCAAAAGGAGCATTTTTCAGAGCCATTATATTTTGGCAAGGTTTTCATTCTGTTAAGTCAAAAAACAGACATTGAATACTAAAAAAACCTGGATAAATATTGATTATAAGGGGAATTTCAATGAGAATTTTAATAATTGAAGATGCAGAGAAAACCGCTTCGTTTCTGAAAAAAGGTCTCACAGAAAAGGGATATGTAGTTGATATTGAATCAAATGGCCAAGAAGGATTATATCTGGCTCAAATGAATAATTACGATTTAATTATTCTCGATGTTATGCTACCTGAAATGGATGGTTGGAGTATTTTAAAAGAACTGCGCACATCAGATAATAAAACATATATTATTATGCTTACAGCTCGTGATGACATTGATGATAAAGTAAAGGGCTTAAATTTAGGAGCCGACGATTATCTTGTCAAACCCTTTGCCTTTTCTGAGCTTGTCGCCCGTATTCAAACGATTTTACGACGAAAGCCTACGATTCAAAAAGACATCATTGTTATTGGGGATCTTGAAGTCGATCTGAATAAAAAAAGGGTCTCCCGCGGAGGAGTCAAAATTGATTTAACCCCCAAAGAATTTATGCTGCTTTCCTTACTGATACGAAATAATAACGTCGCTCTTTCTCGTAGTGAAATCTCTGAAAAAATATGGAATATTAATTTTGATACCGACACAAATGTTGTTGATGTTCATATTAGAAGATTAAGAGCAAAAATTGACGATGACTATGAGAAAAAGTTTATTAAAACTGTCAGAGGAATTGGTTATATGTTTGATGAAAGCTGATTATGAATAAATTATCTTTATTTTTAATAAGAATAAGAAAAAAAAATTTTAATATTAGTCTTAGTATTTGGCTTTCATTTTGGTACTTTATTACTTGTATTATTTTAATTTCAAGTCAAAATTTTTTATTTAATAACTTTGTATCTTCTTTCTATAGTCAAACCGAAAATTTAACTCTAGATAAAAGCATTCATGACATTGTCCGACTTATTGATAAAAAAGAAAACCATGATAAAACTCCTTATAAATTTTTACTATTTGATGATTATGAGAGTTTCTTTTATTTAGTAGAAGATCTGACAAATAAAAAAATTATATTTATATCACCCGGAATGTTTAAATTTCTTTATTCACTTCGAGAATATAGCAATGAAAAGCTCCCTGAACCAAGCGATGATATAAATATCATGAAAAAAAATTCTAAATATTTTTATTTTGTAAAAAAAGAACTTATACATAATAATAAACTTATTCACATTGAAATTTTAGCTGATAAAACAAATAAAATATCTTTGCTAACAAAATTTAAAAATACATCCAGCCTCATTTCTTATTCCATTCTTTTTTCTTGTCTTATTTTATCGGTTTTTATTTCAAGAATTATTTTAAGCCCAATTCATCGTATTATGAAAAAAATTAGAAGTATAAATTCATCTAACTTACATGAACGAGTCGATATTAACTGGATTCCTCAAGAAGTAAAAATTATTAAAAATTCTTTCAATGAAGTTTTAGAAAGATTAGAAGACTCTTTTGCAAGAATTAGTCAATTCTCAGATGATATTGCTCATGAAATTCGAACTCCATTGAATAATTTAAAAGGTGAAATTGAGGTTGCTCTCCAAAATAAGAGAACGGAACAAGAATATATTGATATCCTTTATTCTAATCTTGAAGAATGTCACAGACTCACAAAAATAATTGATAATCTTATGTTTTTATCACGGTCTGAAAAAAATAATATGCATATCAATGTAGAGGAAGTAAATATTTATCAAGAATTATTAAATTTGAAAGATTTATATGATGGTATTGCCGATGAAAAATTTATTTCTATAAACATTTTTTGTGATATAGACCTCACTCACACTCTTGATCGTGTTCTTTTTCAAAGAATTATCAGTAATTTGTTATCAAATGCTATCACTTATAATAAAGAAAATGGTAAAATCGATATATATGCAAAACTCAATGAAACAAATCTAAGTATAGAGGTTTCTGATACTGGTATTGGCATCGCTCAAAAAGATCTCCCTCATTTATTTGATCGGTTTTACCGCATTGATAAGTCTCGTTACACTCCTTCCAAAAACCTGGGACTGGGTTTATCTATGGTTAAAAGCATGATCGGTTTGCATAAAGGAACAATTGAAATCAAAAGCAAAGAAGGTCAAGGCACCTCCGTTTTTGTTGTTTTTCCCAATAAAACTGTGACTTCTTTAAAATTAAATTAAAAAATTTTTTAATTTAAAAATATTCTGGCACGCTAAAATTTTTGCTTAAAATACTTTCAAATTTTTCCCTTACCGGCAGAATCATAATTACAGAATCTTCACATTTTTGTAGCTCATTTGGTAAGATGATAAATCCTATCTTCTGATAGACGTAGGGATCAATATCAGAAAATAAAATAAAATAATTTAAATCGACAGCTTGGCTTTCCATAAAAATCGCTTGTTTTAATAAATGAGACATAAAACCCTGATTGCGAAAAGCCGGTAACGTCGCAACAGAACCAACCCCTACCGCTCCAGGCAATAATCCAAAAGCATTGCGGTAACAAATAAGGGAACTTTTTAAAGACCCGTGCTCTTCCAAAACATACCAATGACCATATTTATATTTATAATCAATTCGTTTATAACAAAATTCAACATGCTGTTCTTTTGTAAATCCTTCCTGCCCCCAGGTATCAAAACCCATTGAAAATATTTCCGGAAAATCTTGATTATTTGCTTTACGCACCAACATGAGAGTAATCATCCTTCTTTACAAATTATTATAGTGTCAATTATATGAGCTTTTTTCTTTAATGTGTTAACTTAAAATACTAAAATCAAAATAATTTACAAACTCAATTTCAAATCAAACCTTATTATCTCCTAAAGTAAAAGGAATAGTTTCATATGAAGCGAATATATCATATAAAAGTCACTTTTTTAATAATAACAATATTTTTTATACAAAAAAATACATTTGCTCTAAAAAAAGTCGAATTAAATATCATGCAATGGGAAGGCTATTTAAGTTCCCAATTTAGTGGATTTATTACTTATGCGAGGAGTAAAGGTTATGATGTGAGCATAAAAGTCGTCAAACCTTCCATCGTGGGGCATGAAAATACCGTTCAGCGCATTAGCGAAGGAGGCGTCGATATTATCACTCCTTCTTCCTATTTTTTTAAATCAAGCGAAGGAAATCTCTTTAAATTTATTGAACCTATTGATGAAAAAAGATTAAAAAATTATGCCAATATACTGAAGAAATTAAAAGGAAATTATGCTACCCTTAGCAATAGAAATTATGGAATTCCTTTTACCACAGGATCATATGGATTAGCTTATAATACAGAAAAAGTACCTGAACCCACATCATGGAAGGTATTATGGGATCCTAGTAATAAAAATAAATATTCAATATACAAACATGCTTTTCAAAATTTCTTTTTAATTAATTTAATATATGGTAAAAAAATTTCAGATGCTTTTATTTTTGATAAAATCGATATAAAGTTCTCTAAAGAAAAAGCAAAGCAGCTTATAAATAATGCCAATTATTTATGGTCTGGATATTCAAATGATTTAAATAAAATGGATAATTTAAATTACGTTACGACTTGGGGTTATGATGTTATTCAAGCTAATAAGAAAAAAATGAAATGGAAAATTGCACACCCTATTGAAGGAGAATACTTATGGCTTGATTCTCTATCCATAACGAAAGAAGCTGCAAATAATTCCAATAAAGTAAATGCTTTTTATTTATTTTGTGATTACATTTTAAGTCCTGAAGTACAGGTTAAACTTATGCGCGAAATAGGCTCAACACCTGTGAATATCAAAGCAAAACAAATCGCAACAAAAGAAGAAATAAAAAGTTTCCGTATTGGCGATGAAAGCTATTTTAAAACTGAGAAAATTTTTGATTCTTTAGATAAAAGAACAGAAAAAGGCTATAACTACGTATGGGATCAAATTTTGAGTGAAAAAAAATGATGATTCATACTTTTAAAAGAAGCGTGTTATGAAAAGATAGTATCTTTTACTCTTTGTCATTACCAAGTCAGGGAAAATTCAAGAATAAATGGAGAGCTTTTCTTTAGAAAAAGTGGCTGGGGCACTAGGATTCGAACCTAGGAGTGACGGTATCAAAAACCGTTGACTTACCACTTGTCGATGCCCCAAGCAGCGGTGAGACCTGTATGCCAACCTTCCAAGTTAAAGTCAAGCGTCCCGTTAAAAAAATTTTTACTATCATGTAACATCTTAAAATTAATAAAATTACAAATCATTAAAAAGAGTCTTACTAAATTGCAAAAACATGATAAAAACTTGCGAGAGCACCAAGAAGCTGTATTTATCGGAGGGGTATGCTCACCACATCTCATCTCATGAAGGAAATAAAATGAATTATTCTAGTGACTTGAATACTAAAGGCAAAAATTTTAAAATCATAAAAAATCTACTCCCTAAACACAAAAGAAAAAATCCACCTTCACTGACAGAAACCATCCCATTTGGTGCCGTAACCACCAACCATATGCTCATATGTGACTACCTCCCGCGCAAAAATGGATGGCAAACACCTGAAATTATTCCATATAAATCGTTTTCAATGAGCCCCAGCGCCGTTGTGTTCCACTATGGACAAACTATTTTTGAAGGCCTTAAAGCTTATCGTTCGCAAAGCAATGACAAAGATCTCTTTTTGTTTCGCCCCGATCAAAATGCCAAACGCATGGCTCAATCGGCCACACGCATGGGTATGATACCTTTTCCTGAAGATTTATTTGTAAACTGCATAAAAGAATTGGTAAAAGTCGAAAAAGATTGGATTTTACCTTCGCCTGGAGCACTTTATATCCGCCCCTCTATGATTCCCTTGGACAAAGGCGTATCCTATCGCGCATCAGAAGCATACAGATTTTTTATTATCTTAAGTCCCTCAAAAAATTACTTTGCAAAAGAAGTGGGCGTCTCTGTGTACATTGAAAGGACACTGGCGCGAGCGGCTGTTGGCGGATCGGGTGAAGCAAAGTGTGGCGGAAATTATGCGTCCGCACTTTTGCCAATGAAAATTGCAAAAGAAAAAGGTGCCGAACAAGTGCTTTGGCTCGATGCGCTTGAACACAAATACGTCGAAGAAGCAGGTGCCATGAATGTCATGTTTATTTACAATAATAAAATTGTAACACCCGCATTAAGTGGCAGTATTTTACATGGCATTACAAGAGCCTCCATTATTCAAATTGCTAAAGATCTAGGCTATGAGGTTGAAGAAAAAAGAATTGAAATTGACAAAATTATTGCAGATATTAAAACGGGCAAATTAACAGAGATGTTTGCTTGTGGTACAGCAGCGGTCATATCAGCCATTAATTGCCTATACGATAAAGAGGAAAAGATTCCAATAAATAATGAAAAAATAGGCGAAGTGACACTGACCCTTAAAAATCATTTGCTAAATATTCAATCAGGAATTGCCGCGGATCCCTACGGTTGGAGATTACCAATTTTATAAGTTGAATAACTTATTCAATGACTTCATAATGAAGAAGAAAAGTTGTCCAAATTCAAACCAGTCAAATCTCCGACATACCTTTTTCAAAAATATCAGTTATGAATCTTTTATAGCAGAAAGTTATAAGGCTTAATACCCTATTAACTAAAAAATATGTACCAAAAATCAATAACTCAACAAATGATCTCAAGCTCAAAGAATACGACATATGAATAAGGAATAATATAATGAAAACGAATTCTTGTTCTAATAAAAGTCCTTCAGAAATTGCATCAGAACTATTTCAAGGAACAAAAGTAGAATCCGCATTTGATAAAACAGGAAAATTTAGTCATCTTTTAGCAAAACTTTCTAAAAATGAATTTACGAAACTTTATTCTCCAAACACAACAGTTACTATATTTATTCAAGGATATTGGTTACAACTCTGCTTGAATTCTAAAAATAAAAAAATACTGAATAGAGAAACTAATACTTATTTAAATTTAGAAATATATACCAACAATTTTGGAATCACAATTTTAGAAATGTATTATTTAGGAAAAAAAGTAGGTAAATTTCAAATTAAAAAATTAAATTCTGACGATTTAGCTTATTCACCAGAAGGATATTATATATTAGCTAGAACTGCTGTAAAGGTTTTTTCAAAAATTCAAAGTTCCTATACTATGCAGAAAGTTCCTATGCATTATTTCCCCGTAGTTCAAATTATACCCGAAGATAATGAAACTTCATTTTTTGATAGAAATCTTGTTAATATTCAATAGTTTTCAAATTAAATAATAAAATTAAACTATGAATTTTTATCTGGTGGTTTTACAAGAGTTAAAATATTTTGTGAAGTCATATTATTTCTTTGCGCAAGCAAACTTGAGCTTGCCTGTACTAAAATATTGGCCTTTGTTAAATTTGTAATTTCCGTTGCATAATCCACGTCTTTAATTCTTGAATTGGCTGCTGCCGTATTTTCATAAGCAACATTAATAGAATTTAAAGCTGAATTTAAACGAGTTGTAGCGGCACCAATAATAGCACGAGAGCTTGATATTTCTAAATGTGCATTATCAAATGTTTTCCCTAACTCACTTATGGAACTCGCACCAAAATGATCGATCACGTCATCAATAGAAACACCATCTTCAGAATTAGCAAGTTCTTTTGCAGATTGTACACCTAATTCCACGGGCGTTTTTTTGAGCTCTCTAAAGTTATCAATTTTTACAACGTTAGCATCGGGGTCGCCACCAGGTGGCGTAGGGCCAACGCGCACTTTAACAGGTTCTGTAGATTTTCCTGCACCACGACCAATACCTTGGTATTCTTTTTTTTCCTCAAATCCCGTTGTCTTAACGAGATCTTCATAGTTTGCCTGGTATTCAACAAATAAAAAGGATCTTTCCTTATCTGATAAGCTTGAATTTGCTGCTTGCGCAACAAGTTCTTTCATACGAATAACAGCATTGGAGGCTTCGTTCAGAGAAGCTTCGGCATTTTGCGTAACATTTAATCCTTCATTTATATTTTGTTTATAGACATTTAATTCGCGCATTTTTGAAGTTAATGCTTCGGAACGAGCACGCTCCACAGGAAGAGGTTCGCTTTTTGTAAAACGAACTCCTGAGGATAATTTCTCAAGACTATTGTCATATTCTTTTTGTGCTTTGGCAATATTATTTTCTAAATTTCCACTGCCAATAATTCGAATACCCATTAAGCTGTTTCCTTAGCTCCTTTGTTTTCACCAGAATTATCGTCGGGAATAGTATTAGGCACAGAACTATCTGTCATTGAAAATTTTCCATCTTCTTTAAGGACAAGCACCTGCCCTGGAGAACCTATTTGTAAAGTAACGCCCGCTGTTAAAAGATTTTTTAAATATTCACTGGCTAAAACAACTTTATCTACACAACTTGAAATATCTCTTCCAACCTGCTGCAAAGATTCCAATGCTGAACGATCTGTATCCAAGTGCTTAAAAGAAAGTTCCACTTGATGCAGCCCACTGGCACAGTGATTTGCCGCGACTTCAGAATCGGATTTGGCCTCACCTAAAGCAACAGCCACATGGTGAACCCAATCATGAACCTGTCTCGCTACACTTTGTGCTTGCTCAAGATTATTTATAATTTCTAGTAATTTCTTTATTTCTAATTGAATAGCAGCCAAACTACTTGTTCCTGCTGCCACAATACTTGTCAAACTTGTTTCTACTTGATTTACAAGATCGCGAGCAAATGTTCCTGTTTCGGTTATTTTTCGTATGGTACGGAACATATCTCGTGAGCGGGATTTGTTACCTTCAGATAAATTTTTTGCTGTTCCTAATTGATCATCAAGACCAATAGCTTGTCTTGACAGTTGCCCAATTTTTTCTCTTAATTCCTTAAGTAAACCATCGGCTGTATTTGCTTTTTTAACACCGCCTTCAATAACGTCATGACCTTCTCGAATAGCTCCCATAGCTCCCGAAGTTTCTTCTTGAATGGCTTCAATTCTGTCATAAATATCTCTTGTTGCTGTTGAAGATCTTTCTGCTAGTTTACGAATATCATCGGCCACAACAGCAAATCCTTTGCCTTGATCACCCGCTCTTGCAGCTTCAATACTTGCATTTAAAGCGAGCAAGTTTGTTTGTTCGGAAATATCATCAATCACTTCAATAATATTTCCAATGTCAGAGACTCGATTTGCTAATATAGAAATTTTTTCTTGAACCGCATTCATCCTATCGCGGCCACCGATCATGGCTGAAGTCACACCTTGAATAGCTTCACGGGTATTTTGCGAGTGCTGAAACACCTCATTTTGTAAAACTTGGGTTTTACTCATCAATTCGTCCCAACTTTTAATCACTTCCGTTAATTGTTCTGTTTGATCTTGAAAAGTGTTAAAATCATGTAAAAGATCGGAACCTAATCTTCCCCAAGCACGACTTCTATCCGCAGTTTTTCTTGTTTCAGCTAAAGAATGTCTGCTCATCATAATGCTATCTCGGATATAATCTGAAGTAACATTTAAAGTAACAATACTTTCTCCAATAGCTTGTCTTGTGCTATCTAAATTGAAAGATGCTCTTTGTATTTCTCGGTCTTTTGTTTTTCTAAACTCGAGAAGATTTCCTAAATTATCTGTTGCACTCGCTATATTGTCGCTTATTTTTCTAAATTGACCTTGCAATGATAATAAAAACTGCCTATCGGCTTCAACATCCGTACTTTGTGAAAAAGCAACAAGCTCATTTAATCTTCTTATAGAAATCATCAATTGTCTTTGAGAATTCAGCATAGAAGCAATACAATCCGATGCTGACAATGATGAATAAGAATTATTTGAATCATTTTCCACAAAGCACCTCAAATAAAATATAACTTATTTAAACACTCATTTTTAATATTCTTTTTAAAACAGGATCAATCGCTGTAAAAACAGGATTTTCATTTCCTTTAAATTGAGTTGTCAAGTCACCTTTCGCCGAAAAATTCTCTCCCTGAATTTGATAAGAATTATCATCCGCTAAAGTAACTGAATATTGAAAAGGCCCTAATAAGGAATTAACCAATTCAAGCGCTTGATTTTTTTCTTGCATCATAGAAACCTTTACCAACGCAGAACTTGCTAAAGCCGATAATTGAGCAATTTCATTTTCACCCATTTCTTTTTGATAATCAGAAGAATTATTATTTTCTTCTAAAGACATTTGCGAATCAATTTCTTGAGATTCTAAAATTTCTCCTTCATTGCTTTCTTCTGCAATATGTCCCTCATTTGTGATTTGCTCTTCTCCTGCTCCACTTTCAACCGAGACCTCTTCTTCTATTAGACCTTCTTCCGCAGAAGGTTCCTGAGGAGCCTCCTCAGGAGATGTTGCTGCCACTTCTCCAACAACAGGTTCTTCTTCAGAAATAAGAACATCTTCTTGTGCTTGAGCAGCTTCTACAGGAGGATCCTCACTCACAGAGGGCTCCTCTTCGGAAATAAGATTATCATCAGACGCACTTTCTTCCGCAACAGGAGTTTCAGCAGCTGCAATCCCTTCTTCTGAGGGAGGAGATTGTGGTGGTTGCGCTTCCAGAGTTCCCTGCTCTACTTCGCCACTGCTGCCATCGATAAATCCAACTGCAGGAGCATTCGGTATTGCTGAAAAATCAGGCTTCGTTATTTCTGCTGAAGGTTCTAAATCGGGGAGAACCTCTTTTACTTTTTCAGTTTTTCGAGTTTTTTTACCCAATTTGCTTTCGGGAGTCGTTGCGACAAAAGCATCGACATCGGAAATGTTATCAGCAGATAAACTAGCACCTGCATTTGAATTATTTAAAGTGTGCGCTTTTACAGGAGGGGGAACTTCGTATCGAATCCCTCCCACAACACCCCGTGAACGTTCAATTACAGTGGTTAAACGTAAATTGGGAATACTGACACGATATATTTTAGACAATCCTTCTGCCAATTGATAAACATTAGCAGCAATGGCAATAATTCTTTTGTTTAAAAAAAAGCGAAGCTGCTGCACTGTTCCTCTATCAGAGGGATCCTCCATAGCGACATACAACGCAGAATGCTCTTCTCCTAATCCAAAACAACTGTAATGAATTGCTAAATCAATGGGTATATATGTTTGATATCCTTCATCAAGCAACTTAATAGCCTGATCGCCTAAAGCGTTTACTCTAAAATACCTTTGTAAGTATTCTTGTATTTGCTCTGGTGAAGCGATATTCAAGGAACGCAACACACGAACAGGGTTTTCACCCAGTTCTTTGCAGGTCTTTCTTAAGGCAATGAGTTCGCCAGAAGACAGGTACCCGTCTTGCTGCATGACCTGAAGCAAATCGTACATATGTCTTTCCTTAGGCCTTAAATTTCCTTTGTTTGTGAATGTTTGCCTTGACTCATGGTACTTTGATCTTAAGCTATTTTAGTTCTTGGAAGACTATCCGTTCCTTCCCAGATATGAATTTGACGATATTATACAGGAATAAAAATTATGAGCCGTTCCGACCTCGCTTCTGAAAGAAAAACTCAAATCATTAATGCAACTATCGAGTGTATAACCCGTTATGGCTATAGCAATTTTTCAATGCAAGATGTCGCAAGGGTCGCTGATGTTTCCAAAGGAATTATTCACTATTATTTTTTAAATAAAGAAGATCTCATGATGACTGTTCTTGATCATGTCAGTGCTGATATTGAAAATCTTCTTCACTCAGGTGATTTAAATCCCGACCCCGTAGCAAGACTGACAAACGTAATCTGGATGTGTTCAAGTATCGTTCAAAATAAAAGAGAGTATTACAGAATTAACATGGATTTCTGGACTCAAATCGATCAAAAAGAAAAAGTAAGACAAGAAGTGGCAAGTCATTATGCTAAATTTCGTAATTCTATTGCTGTGATAATTCAGCAAGGCATCACTCAAGGTGTTTTCCGAAAAGGAGATTCTCAACAATTTGCCAGCATGATCATTGCTATGATCGATGGCATTGCATTACAATGGCTTTTTGATGAAGGTGTTTATAGCTATGACGAAATTGTTCAAAATTGTGAGGAAGCTATTTTAAAATTTTTAATTATTAAAAACTAATTCAGGAAAATAAATATCTGTGAAAAAGAATGATCAAAACTATAAAAAATATCTTCTTTTTTTTATTTTTTTTGTATCTATTTTTATTTCACAATTTTCTTATGCACAGAATACAAATTTGTTCAATTTAGAAATCCCTAGAGAAGAGGAAATTCCAAAAGAAACTAAATCTATAAAGTATATTCTTCCCAAAAACGCTGAAAACAGAATAATATCTTCTATAAAATATGTCGGAAATATCAGAACCAGTGACGATGTCATTGAAGAAAACATGGATCTCATAGCTGGGGAAAAATTTAAAAAATCTAACTTACATAGCTCTATGCAAAATTTAAAAAACTTACAGGTATTTATCGATATTAATATTCAAATAATAGAAAATCCTGAAGATAATAAAAAATTAGATATTATTGTCAATGTTGATGAAAAATGGACTCTGTTACCCTATTTTCTTTTTGGATCCGGAGGTGGTATTTCCTATTTTGTCATTGGATTGTATGACACAAATTTCATTGGCAGACTTTATACTGTTAACTTTACATATGGTTGTAAAAATGAAAATTGTTCTACTTATCTTTATTTTAGAAATCCAAGCGTATTAGGAAGCCGATTTAATTTAGTGAATTATATTTGGCGTGAACATAATATTTATCGAACTTATGATAAAAATCGTGTTGTCGCTGGAGCCTTTTCAAATCAAAGAGATATGTGGACTACATTTACAGACGTAAAAATCAATCCTTCCTTTTTTCTGGGATTTGGTTTTCTTTATTTTAATAATAATATTACTGAAAATGGTATTTTACCTTCGGATGTCGGTGCAAACAAATTTTATAATTATCAATTGCCACCCTCTACGGCAAACTTAGCTTTTGAAGGAAGATTGACTTTAGGAAAAATTGATTATGACGGCATGAAAGTAGATGGCGTTCATTTTCTCTCTATTTTAGACACCACGGGAGAAGTTTATGACAATCAAAATGATAATTATACATCATTAAATAGCACTGTTCAGTACTATAACTCTGATATTAACTTAGGACTTGTTACAATACCCCTTCCTAAGCAATCTTATTTAGCAGTTAGAGCAAACTTAAGCATGACAACAAGTGATGTGGTTTCTCAACAATATTTTGTCGGAGGGCTTGATAAAATCAGAGGATTCTTTGATAGCGAATATTATGGTAAAATTGCCTGGTTTAGTAACATGGAACTGCGTATTCCGAGTTACGTCAGTGAAAACCTTGCCATCCAGCACGCTCTCTTTACCGATGCCGGTTATGCCGCAAATACCATTCCCGATATTTTTTCTCACTATACAGGTGTGAGCATTGGAACGGGTGTCCGTATTTTACCTTTAAAAATCAATCGTGTTGCTATCCGCTTCGATTACGCCTACACCTTAAATCCTATTCATACTTTTGGCTTCAATTTCGGCTTACTTCAATTTTTTTAAAATCCATATTAATATAAAACAGAAACACAAATAAAATGATGTTGATTGGCAAAGGATCAAGAAATGACTCTTAATTTAACTGCGCCTTCAAAACTCAGTAAAGTTTTTATGCAAAAAAGCCCTATCCGCACCGTAGCTTCTATAGGTATGGAACAATATTTTCATGCCGATTCAAAAAGTATGCATCCCATTTCATTAACTGCAAATAAATCGGCATCCCAATCAGCAAATAGCATAAACTTAATTGAACTGAAAAAATTTGCCGCTAAAAGAACCTACATTCTTTTAACGGGGGAGGAAAACAATCCCCTCGATGACAAATTGCTTATGGATAAAAAAGATCTTATATTATCTTTAACCACGGATAGCGTCGGTTTAGCTTGTTTTGAAATTGCTAAAGTTACAAAAAAAATCAGTGCCAAGAAATTTCCAAATGCAAATGATTTTATTAAAATTATTCATGAACTTTCTATGGACACTGACGATGTTGCTATTATGGCAAAACCACAAAAAATTCAAACCTTAGCAAGCAAAGGATATCTTGAAGATAAAATATCTTATTTTCCATCAGAAAAATTAAAAACAAAACACCGCTTAATTAATATTTTTCCTATTTTTTCACCCCATGTTTTCGATGAAGAAGTCATTATTTATAATATAAATGATTCTTTTGTCATTGCTGATCCTATTTCCTATTTTGTTACAGAAAGCAACCAACTTGCTGTTGATATTCATATTGATATTCAGAATAAAAACTCTGTTGAAATATTTAAGTTATAAAAAAAATCCCTTCCAAAAAGGAAGGGATTAAATAAATATTAAGATAATTAATCTTAATATAAATTAGCCTAACAAACGTAACGCCGCTCCAGGGCTTTGGTTTGCTTGAGTAAGAACAGCAACACCACCTTGTTTGAGGATGTTGGATTGTGCGAGTTTTGCTGTTTCTTCTGCAAAGTCTGTATCGCGGATACGGCTATTCGCAGCAGAGTAGTTTTCAGATTGAACAGCAAGGTTTGCAATTGTAGAGTATAAACGGTTTTGTTGCGCACCCATGTCTGCACGGAATTCTGAAACCTTAGAAATCGCATCATCAAGTTTATTAATAGAAAGCTGAGCACGTTCTTTAGAATCGTTGTGCTCACCTTCTTCCATAAACACGCCTGTTGACTCTTTAGTTTCATCACTTGCTTTTCCAAGTCCAAGTCCAGTTGTACTGGTATTGATTTTGTCAAAGTTCAAACGAATGATGTTCACTGGATTTCGACTGAAATCTTCATTATCTGCATCTGTTTGTGAATCTGTTGACATAGTCCAGTTTTTACCAACTTGAACTTCAAGTGGTGGAATATTTGATTTTTTAGTCATTTCTTCTGGCAAGCCTTCAAGACCACCAGTTAAGAGGAGTGTTCCGTTAAACTCAGTTGAGTTTGTAATACGATCCACTTCGTCTTTTAACGCGTTAAATTCTTTATGAATAAAGCCGCGTTCTTTGTTACCCACGGTATCGGAAGCACCTTGAACCGCAAGCTCACGTAAACGAGTTAAGATATTCCCAATTTCATTCATACCACCTTCGGCAGTTTGAAGAAGTGAAATACCATCACTTGCGTTTCGTTTCGCCATGTTAAGACCACGGATGTCAGCCTTTAATTTTTCGCTAATCGCAAGACCCGCTGCGTCATCAGAAGCCTTGTTAATGCGATAACCAGAGCTCACCTTCTCAATGGACTCATCATTTTGTTTGGTGGTAATGCTCAAAGCTCTTTGGGCATTAAGGGATTGGATGTTGGTTTGTATGCGCAAACCCATAGCTTGTCTCCTCCTTGAAACTCACTACTGTCCACAGCTACTTGGAAACAGTGTGCGGCCATCCTTGGCCTAAACTAATACAAATGTACCGCCAGCGAATTGCTCTGCGTACTTTTTGCATATCGGTAAAGTTTTTCAGGGCTGTAGGAATATTTTTCTACTTTTCAGAATTCACAAGAGCATCAAGAGAGTGAGGACAAATGGGATCAATTAATTTCTTTATAGCACGCGCTAAATTACGAATTTCTAATTGGGCACCCTCGTGATCACGTAATTTTATAAAATGAGCCACAGCTTCTAAAGATGCAGTCCAAACAAGAGAATTTTTAAAACTCACGGGCATAACCATACGCGCTTGTTCTTTGCAAACTCCCAATTCAAGTAATTTTTTATATGCCGAAAATCCTTGATCAATGGCTTCTTTATATATGGCACGAGCCATTACATTATTTTCCACGCACTCCCCTTCTAAGGAAGCTTGTTTATTACTTTTATGTTGCTTACGAAATTCAGAGGGGAAGTGGAACTCAGGATCAAACTCAACATAACGTCCTGAAATTTCATTCCAAGTAGTAGCTGCTTCTTTAAATTCACCGCTCGTATAAGCACATCCCACTTGGTGTTTATAAAGTTGGCGACAGACGACTTCGGAAACTCCTTCAAGTGCAAAGGTGAAAACAACGTGACGAAAAGGGCTCATATGTTTATGAGCTGCTAAATATTTAATTAATTTGACGTCTTTATCATCCATTTCGGTTTTGGTTTTACCAAAACTCACTCGTGCCGCATTGACTACAGAAAGATCGCTTCCCATATAGTCTGTTAATGTTACCTTTCCGTCATCTACATCTAGAGATGTGCCAATGAATTGATTTTTCATAAAAATATTCTCCCAAATGGACAAGATAGAAATATCTTGCATAGTAGAAAAAAGTGCAGGATTTCAGCCAAAAAAGCAACACTCCCCATGAATTGATTAATACTAGAGCATTCTAATAAACTTTAAACAAGGCTTCATTAAAAATTTTTTACTTTAAAGGAATTGAATGGTGGAAAAGACCGTATTTCATGGGGTCTCGTTTTACGAAACCATAAATTCAGAACTTTCAAAAGCTTTTGTCTTTTCTTCATTAAAAAATGAATTTTTATGCTTTTGGGATAAATGGAGGAAACTTCATACCCAACTTTTTAAAGAGCTGCATTTAGGGGTTTATAACACATCAGAAAATGAAAATCAGCTCAATATCATTGCACAAAAATTTATGACGCAAAGAAAAGCGATGATCTCAAGTTTCCTACAAGTCATAAAAAATCACCCTAATTATGATAAAAATGAAATTAATTTATTTAAAAACACAATAGCTGACCACGATGATAAGTTTACAAAGTTACTTAAACAAATTCTTGAATTGTTATCTAAAGATTTAAATAAAATTCAGTCACATAGAAAAGTAACAAGCGCATACATTCATTCTCAAGCATATTTAGGGGGATAATTTACAATGACTCAGAGCAGATCCCTTGAAAGCATAGTTAGTGATGCAAAAAAATTAAAACCAAATGATTTGATTTCCATAATTGAAGGTGAAAGCGGAAAAATTCTTGCCGAAACGCAAGAAAAACATGCTTCCCACATATTAAATAAGTACAAAAAAATTGCTTTTGTTGCGCCGCAACTGCCCCACCCTTGTGAACTTGAAATGTGGAATTTATGCGTTAAAAAAATGGGGGTAGAAGGGGCATTATACACTCATATCAGCGAAGAAAAAGCATTTGTGCAATTTGCAAAATTAATGAACGCTTCTAATACTCCTCTTTATTTAACTTGTTATACTTTAGATTCCATGAACGAAAATAAAACATTTTTATCGGGAATTGAAAAAGAATTAGAACAATATTCGCTTATTGTTTCTTTAGGAGAAAATTCCTTAGCAAGCTATCAAGCTTCAAAAGTAAAAAGAATGAATCAAGCACGGCTTGTTATTTGGCAAAATGCACCCAGACCTCCTCATGCAAATTTAGGAACTCGCTCTATAAATGGCTCCCCGTTGCC
This sequence comes from Silvanigrella aquatica, assembly GCF_001907975.1. NCBI lineage: Bacteria > Pseudomonadati > Bdellovibrionota > Oligoflexia > Silvanigrellales > Silvanigrellaceae > Silvanigrella > Silvanigrella aquatica. The sequence goes on along the minus strand of NZ_CP017834.1, from coordinate 1,331,170 downwards.
CAATATCGCAAGGGAACGAACTGTTCGTAAAGAAGTGTTAAAAAATGCAGATATTATTTTATGCTTTGATAAAGACGGAGCCACCTGGTCCTATTTAGAAGAAGTGAGTTCTCAAAGAATCCGCCGCGTCGCCCGCGCAATCAATACACAACGCTACTCCTCGGAAATGTCCGCAATCAGACGCATTGAATTGCGCTCTTCCTTAGGGCTCCCTGAAACCGACTTTATCTTTTTCCACTTAGGGCCTCTTGAAATTGAATCGGGGGCTTTAGATTCTGTCTTTGCATTTAAAAACTTATTGCAGAGCAATCCTAGCTTTCAAGGAAAAGCGAGACTGTGTTTTTGCGGTACAGGATCGGCCGGAGCAGACATCAGACAAAGTGTTGTAGAAATGAGTTTAGACGATCATGTTTACTTTTTAAATCCCAATGGGGATGGCATAAAAGAAATTGTGGGCAATCAATTTTCTTGCGTGATTTCTGTATGTGACGCCGTAATTCATGGACCTATTTCTCCCGTAAATGGAAATGCTCTCAAATATTTAGATAGCACCTATGATGTCATGTGTGCTCTGTCCTCAGATATTATTACGATTTCAAATGGCAACAATTGGATTGGCGAATGGATTAGCCGCTTTTATAAAACTTTTTCTTCAGGTAGCATTCACAGTTTAGCGCGACTTATGCAAGAAACCATTGAAAAACAAGATAAAGTAACAAATGTAAAAAATGCTATAAAAAAAGCTCTCGCAAATGAATTCCCATTGGAAAAAACAGCCAATGAAATTTCAGAGATTTTTAAAACACTCATTATAAGCGTACCTGTTGCAGAAACAGAGAACACATCAAAGCTTATTAATCAAATAGAAGAAATGGTCATTGCAAAACAATATATTGATGCCATTAATTTAATCTCTCAAGCTTTCCAAAAAAGTGGATTATCTGTTGTACAGCAGGCAAATTTATTTAGATTAATAGGCGACTGCTTCACCAAACTTGGTGACCTTGATAATGGCGTTTCAAACTATACAAAAGCACTCGAACTCGATCCTTACTGTGCGAAGTGTTTTATTGGTTTAGGTACAGTTGCTTTACAAAGAAATAATTATAATATTGCCGTTCCTCAGTTCCAAAAAGCTGTCAGTTTAACACCCAATGACGACATGGCAAGTTTAGGTTTGGGATTAGCATTTGAAGGATTAAATGAATTCAAAGAAGCACTCTCCTGGACAATTCGCGCTTGTCATTTAAAAGCAGACAACACCGTTGCGATCTTTAATTTGGTAAAACTCTCATTTGAATTAAATGAATATACAGATGCTGAACGCATATTAATTCGTTATTTGGACATTCATCCTCATGATGTAAATATGATCTACACCCTTGGTAGCATTGAATACAAAATGGGAAAAGCCGACATTGCTCAGCAGCTCATGGAAAATATTTTAACTCTCGACCCCATGAACAGCAGAGCGCATAGCTTAATCAATCAAATTCAAAGGTCGGAAAACCAAAAAAGACCAGCTTAATTTATATAAGAAAGTTTTATCGAAATGATTTAGGAGGAAAAAATTCATGGCTGATGTAAGGGTAAATGGAAAAAGAATCCCACCGCTGCAAAGTATTGATACGCTTTCTGCGTTGATGACGAAGCTGGAATCGATTGCACAAAGAAACAATAGCTCTGTAACAGCATTATGTATAAATAATAGCAGTATTGATCTTGATAACCCTGAATTTCTCCGTCTGAAACTTGAAAACGAAGACACCGTAGATGCAAAGCTTGATACAGCAGAACAATTGTCCTACGAAAGTCTTCAAGTGGCACTGGATATGGCCGGCCTTCTCGTTTTTGATTTAAAAGTTGTCACATTAAAGCTCTGGGACTCAGAAAAAAACTATGAAAAGAGCTTAGAAACACTTTTGAATGATTGCAATTTATTTCTATCTTTGGGCGCACGTCCTATTTACCTATTAAATAAAGATCCAGAAAAGATAGAGCCAGAAGCACAAACTTTTTTAAAACAACTCGATGCCATTGCCTATCACGTTGAAGATGCCACACTACTTGCTGTTCATGGCCACGCAAAAGATGCCTGTTATGTCCTTGTAGGAATGGTAAAACCTGCTATTGAACGCTGGATTGGCATGAGCGCTAAGTTCGCGCAAATACTTGAAATTAATACTGTATCAAATGAACTACTCATTTCTTAACGCGATCCTTAACAGAATAAACAGCTTTCTAACAAATAATATAAATAATCTCTTGCCAGTGAAATTCTTTTGAGATATCAAAAAAATACTGTTACGTTACCTTTAAACCACAAGGCTATGTAGCGTGAGGTTATGCTTATTTTCTGCAAGGAGTCTGTTATAATGGCAAACAAAGAAAGAATTGATAAACAACACCGTTACCCTTGGGCAGTTATTGAAACTGCGGTTCAGTTTTATTTCCAACAAAATATGACTTTTCGTTCCGTTTCCGAAAAAATGTTATCTCACGGCGTTGAAGTTTCTCATAAAACTATTTACGAATGGGTTCAAAAATTCGGAGATAATGTTGACAAAAAATCTCGTAAACGCATACCAAGCTATGATGTGGAAGAATCCTACATCAAATGCAACGGCGACTGGAAATACATGTACCGTGCGCGCGATCGTCAAGATTCTACTTTAAGCATTTGCATGCGCGAAAAAAAGAACCTCACTTCTGCAAAATCTTTTTTCAAAAAATCTTTAGAAGCAAACTAAAATTTTAATTTTGCAATAAAAGCCCTCTTTCTTGTAAATGAGGGCTTTTATTTTTTAGCAAATAAAATCAATTTATTAAAGCATAAAATCTTTTACTACCCTTACTTGACATAATTCTTAATTTAGATTAATTCTAAATTAAGCTTATGTTTAATTTTAGGCTTCTCTTTTAAAAACCATCCTAGCCATTTTTAGAAGTGCTTAAACATTTTCATTATTAAGGAGACATTATGTCACGTATTCTTGGAGTTTCTGAACAATTTCCTAAATTTTCCATACCAGCTGTTGTTTCCTTGGAACATGGTAAAGAATTCGCCGAAATCAGCAATGAAACAATGAAGGGGAGATGGTCTGTCTTTTTCTTCTGGCCTATGGATTTCACTTTCGTTTGCCCCACAGAAATTGCGGAGTTTAATAAATTCTACAAACAATTTCTCGATCGCGACACGGACTTATACGGTGTTAGCACAGACACAAAATATGTACACTTGGCTTGGCGCCAACATCATGAAGATCTCAAAAATTTGCAATTCCCTATGCTCGCTGACAATACAAAAAATTTAAGTGAAGAACTTGGAATTTTACATCCCACAGACAAAGTGCCTTTTAGAGCGACTTACATTGTGGATCCCGAAGGAGTTGTGCGCTGGGTCAGCGTCAACGATCTCTCTGTAGGACGCAACGTAAAAGAAGTATTACGCACACTAGATGCTCTTCAAACTGATGAACTTTGTCCTTGCAACTGGGAAAAGGGACAAGCAACTATTAAGTAACAAAGATAAACACCGCCCTAAATAAGCGGTGTTTTTAAAAATAAAATTTGAAGGAAAATAAAGATGAATTTACAAGACTCAATTACAATTTTTTTAGAAAAACATACCGAAGGACTTGAAGGCCTAGCAGTTAAAGACCTCAAACTCAACTTTGAAAAACTAACCTCATCAAGTATTCTTTCTGAAGATGAACTTTGCTTACTTTTAGCGGCACTCGGAAAGACGCTTGAATTTTCAAATCTTCAAATGTTGGGAGTTGAACTCGCAAATTCCATTCAAATTCCCCACGAACAAATTAATGAAGCTTTACAAATTCCAGCAATTATGGGAATGTTAAATACATATTATAAATTCAGATTTTTTGCAGAACGCAATGACACCAAAGCAGTAACAGATTACGGAACTCCTGGTCTTCGTATGAATTCTTTAGCAAAACCCTTGATGGGTAAAGAAAAGTTTGAACTTATTTCACTTGCTGTAAGTATTTTAAACAGCTGTGAAAAGTGTGTTGTTTCCCATGAAAAAGCAGTTATGGATTTAGGAGTGAACCGCTCCAAAATCCATGAATTCATGAAACTTACCGCAGTGGCAAAAGGATTAAAGCATTTGCGTTAATTTCAGTATCAAATTTAAATAAATAAGGAAAATTATTTTCAAGTGCTTTCTCAATCTCACTCATTTCTAACTCTTGCTTCTATTGGTGCCGCTGTTACTTTTTTTGCATCCTGCGTGGGAGCCATCCCTGTTTTTTTTATTAAAAATATTTCTAATAAGATTAGAGATATTTTAATGGGCATAAGCGCAGGAGTTATGTTAGGTGCCGTTTGTTTTTCTCTCATAAATCCTGCCATTTTATTATTGGAACATCAATTTACAGATAAATTATTTATTGCCGCTTATTTATCTTTGTTTATTTTGCTGGGCAGTTTTGGAATTAGTTATTTAAATAAAAAAATCCCCCATGAACATTTTTTAAAAGGCAAAGAAGGCGGAGAAGCAAAATCACTCAAGCGCATTTGGCTTTTTATTCTCGCCATTACCATTCACAACTTTCCTGAAGGCTTGGCCGTTGGTGTAGGTATGGGAAGCGGCACAGAACAAATCGCATTGCCCATTATCATTGGAATTGCTTTACAAGACATTCCTGAAGGACTTGTTGTTGCCCTGTGTTTAAAATCATACGGATTTTCTAATAAGTATGCCATCAATGCCACTCTCATTGCAGGTCTAGCCGAATCATTTGGCGCGTTATTAGGATGCCTTTCCACAGTATTTTCCCACGCCATGCTGCCAGGAGGACTATCACTCGCTGCAGGAGCCATGCTTTACGTTATTTGTGGTGAAATGATACCCGAACTCCACAAAGAGGGTCATGAATCCCAAGCTACGGCAGGGTTTATTTTTGGCTTTATTTTAATGCTCTTCCTCGACGTCGGATTAAGCTGGTAAACATCTAAAACCACTTATTTTTTATCTATTTGTGTGAATTGTACTTGTACAAAAGAATATTTTTTCTTAAGAAAAACTGACCGTGTGAACAGACATATAAAACCCGGAGGTTTGCATTATGATTGAACGTTATTCTCGCCCAGAAATGAAGGCTATCTGGACCGAAGACGCAAAATACGCGTCGTGGGCCGAGGTTGAAAAAGCACATCTTTCAGCGCTTGTAGATTCCGGGGAAGCCCCCAAAGAAGTTCTTAACGTTTTTGACTCCGCTTTGGGCAGCAAGACTCCTTCCCACTACCTTAACCGGGAACAGGAAACGGGCCACGATGTCATTGCTTTTGTCTCAGAAGTGGGAGATGCCATGGGAGACAAAGGACATTTCCTCCACAAAGGACTCACCAGCTCCGACGTTCTCGACACCAGCCTTTCCCTTCGCACACGCAAATCCCTCGAAATACTTTCAAATACACTTCAAAAACTTAGAGAAAACTTAGCTGTTCGTGCGTTTGAACACGCGCAAACCCCTTGCATTGGCCGCACTCACGGCATTCATGCCGAACCCATGTCCTTTGGCCAGGTTCTCACCAGTCATTTTGCTGAATTTCAAAGAGCGCACCTTGAAATCTTACAAGCCCAAAAAACCATGTCCTTTGGAAAATTATCAGGAGCTGTAGGCACTTACTCGCAATTTTCACCTCAATTTGAACTTGCCGTGTTAAACAAACTGAATTTAGAACCCGAAGCTGTGGCAACACAAGTCATTCCACGGGATCGCCTCGTGTCCGTGGCGGCAGCTATTTTATCGGCAACCAACGCCGTCGATCGCTTTGCCACAAATCTCCGCCATTGGGCACGCACAGAGCTGGGCGAAGTTTTAGAACCTTTTGGCAAAAAGCAAAAAGGCAGCTCTGCCATGCCGCATAAGAAAAATCCAATTTTAGCGGAAAATTTATGTGGACTAACGCGCACCATTCGTGGTTATGCATCTATGCTTTGTGAAAATGTTGCTTTATGGCATGAACGGGATATTTCTCACAGCAGCGTAGAGCGTTTTGCTCTCCCCGATATCTTTGTCACTACCGATTTTATCCTTTCGCGCTGCGCTTCTCTCATTGAAGGAATGCAAATCCGCCCCGAAGCTATGCAGGCAAATCTTTGGAAAACCGGTGGACTTTGGGCAAGCCAAAGCGTTTTAACCGCACTTGTCTCAAGTGGCATGAACCGCACTGCGGCCTATGAATTGGTCCAATCCATTGCGCTGCAAATATCTGCCAAGGTTGCTACAAGTCATGTCAATCAAAAGCAGTTTTTAGAAGATCTTTTAGCTAACAAAAAAGTCTGTGAAATTGTAGGCGTTCATACCATATCTGCTCTTTTTGAAACAGATCGGTATCTTAACTCTGCACAAGTCACATTTAAACGAGTGTATGGCATCACCCCAGAAGAATTTGTTCGTAAAAAATCCGAACATGTGAATATAAAAGTCCCCGCACTTCAAAGAGTTATTAAAGTAACTGTAGAACTTCTTCCCGATGTCCTTGACACTGAGGCAAAAACAATAGCAAACGATATCAGGATATCTGGCAATGACGTCATGAGCATGCGCCAGCAAAAGTGCTTTTTTATCCGTATGCCTGGTAATTCTAAACCAGACAATATCAAGAAATATGCTGGCGAGGTTTTGCACAACCCTGTCATAGAGCAGTATAAGGTTGAGGTCGTCCAATGAAGAAAAAAACCCTAATACCGGTTTTTCCTGGAACAAATTGCGAAAAGGAATCCTTGTTGTGGATTTCCAATAATCTTGAAACCGAAGCTGAATTCCTCGATTTGGAAAAGCACGGTTCGCTTACAGCAAGTGAAATCGATGCTATTTTCGTTCCTGGGGGATTCAGTTTTGGGGACTATCTGAGGGCGGGAGCCATTGCCTCGCGCACAAAAGAAATGGCTTTTGTAAAAGAAAAGTCTAAAGAAAATATTCCTATCTTAGGCATTTGTAACGGGTTTCAAATTTTATGCGAAAGCGGGCTTTTACCCGGTGCTTTAGTAAAAAATATCACACGTCAACATCATCATTTTCCCGTTTCGATAAGAATAGATTCCAAATTTATGGATGAATGTAACCCAAATCACAATTGTGTTTGGATTCCTAAATTTAAGGGAAATACTCTTAAAAATATTGAAAAAATCTATGCAAATGAAACATTAATACCCATGTCCTGCGGCATGGGGAACTGGCTTCCTCCTTTAGACGAAAATGAAAAAGAAATTGCGGAAAATAACGCTGTAGTTTATTACAACCGCAATGAAAATGGCAGTTATAAATCCATTGCTGGGGTCACAAATAAATCCGGTTTAATATTTGGTATGATGCCACACCCTGAACGCGCTTCCGATATTTATCTTGGCAGCGACGAAGGATTATTTTTCTTACTTGGTATTTCCCAATCTCGAAATATAAAAATTAAAAATGGCAGCTCGCTTGAACAATTCACAAAGAAATTAATCCGGGAGTGAATACCTATGTTTGATCAAACCCTCATTACAAATGAAATTAAAGAAAAAGCAAAACATTTTGGTTTAAATGAAGAAGAACTCAATAAGTTTTGCAAACAACTAGGACGTCTTCCTTCCTCAGAAGAACTCGCTGTATGCGGTGCTCTTTGGAGTGAACACTGTTCCTATAAATCTTCACGTGTGCATTTAAAAAGATTCCACACCGAAGAACCTTGGGTCATTCAAGGACCTGGAGAAAATGCCGGCGTTATCGCTATTAATAAAGATTATGGTATTGCTTTTAAAATGGAATCACACAACCACCCTAGCTACTTGGAACCTTATCAAGGAGCAGCAACAGGAGTGGGTGGTATTTTACGCGATGTGTTCTGCATGGGCGCGAATCCCATTGTCGGCTTAAATTGTTTGCGATTCGGTGAAGGCACATGGAATGCATCATTACTTCGTGACACAGTACGCGGTATTGGTGATTATGGAAATTCTGTAGGAGTTCCTACAGTGAGTGGAGACATCAGTTTTCACCATAATTACAGCAAAAATATTCTTGTTAATGCTTTTAGCGCAGGAATAGTTCATAAAGACAAAATATTTAAAGGCATACTTTCCGAAGCTAGCGAAGAAGAAGTAAGCCTATTAAAACAAAAATCTGCAAAAATTATTCCAAATATTAAAGTAACAACAGAAGTAACTAAAGAAATAAATGAAACTCTCTTTCCAGAAAATGAAAATGTTTTAATTTATTTTGGTTCGGCAACAGGACGCGATGGAGTTCATGGCGCGACTATGAGCAGTTCCGAATTTTCCGCAGCCGGAGCTACATTAAAACCCACAGTTCAAGTGGGCGACCCTTTTGCGGAAAAAGTCTTACTGGAAGCGACTTTGTCTTTAATTGAAAAGAAACTAACCGTGGGTCTGCAAGACATGGGTGCCGCTGGACTCACATCAAGTTCTGTTGAAATGGCGGGACGCTCTGGTTGTGGTGTTGTTATCGATCTCAACAAAGTACCGCAACGCGCCAGCAACATGCAAGCTTGGGAAATTTTATTGAGTGAATCTCAAGAGCGCATGCTCTGTGCGGTAGCACCTCATAACATGACAGCTGTTCTTTCAGAACTTGAAAAATTCAATATTTCTTACGCAGTTATTGGTAAAGTCAACCACACCGGTTTATTTACCTGTGTATTTGATAATAAAATTGTTACGGCAACTCCTGTTCCTATTTTAGTTGAAGAAGCGCCTCGTAATGAATGGCCTCTGCAAAGTAGAGAAGAGTATTTAAATAATCATAAAATACTTAAAAATGAGACTGCTGAAACCGCTTGGCATGGCGAAAAAGACACTCATAAACCTTCTTTATCTTTAAATATTTTAAATCAAAATGCGCATAAAGATATTTTAAATAATATCAATCTTGAAAATTTTGTTGAAAAATATCCTAAATTTATTTCTAAATTATTTTCTCATCCAGCACATGCTGATCGCTCCCCTGTTTACCATAATTACTGTTCTACAGTGCAAGGTAACACCGTAGCAGGATGTGGCGCTATGCAATCGGCAGCAGCGGGCGTGGTTAGACTGCCTCAATATGCCCAAGAACAAGATGCTTTGGGAAATTCAACACGCATTGGCATTGCGGCTGCAGGCGGATGTGAAGAACGCTGGGTTGAACTCAACCCTTATGAAGGTTCTGCCGCTTCTGCTCTAAAAATAGCACGCAAAGTTGTAGCAACAGGTGCCGTTCCTCTTGCTATGACGGATTGCCTTAACTTTGGCAGTCCAAAATCTCCTGAGGTCATGCGCCAAATCTCCGATGCCGTAGACGGTCTGAACCTTATTGCCAAAGAACTTCATATTCCTGTGGTCAGCGGCAATGTGAGTTTAAATAATCAAACATCGGGTAAACCCATCCCCCCTACACCTATGCTTGGCATTGTAGGACGCATCGATGATATTGCTAAAGTTCCATTAGATTCCTTACCAAATCGCTACTTTGAAAATGCAGATAAAAATTCTGTGGTACTTTATCATGTTGCCTATGGAGGTGTCTTTAATCACTCAAGCTATGAAGCATCACAAACAGCATGGTTAATCGGTGGTGAAAATTCAAACTGCCCTATAGTGAATATAAAACTTGAAAAAGAATTATGGCGATTTATTCTTTCCTCTATTACAAAATTCACACCTAAAATGTGCTTTCCTATTGGTCATGGTGGTATGTTAGGCTCCTTAGTTTCGAGCGCCTTAAAATCACAATGCAACTTAGAAGTCACAAGTCAAATTTGGAAAACTTCTACAAAAGAACTTTTTGCAGAAGGTAACATGGGATTTATTGTGGGATTTGAATCCCAAGAATCTGCCGATGAATTTTTAAAACAAGATATTAAAAATTTAATTATTTCAAAAGTTGGCTATCTAAAATCTATACAATCTAGTATAAAAATGCCATTGTGTGATTTTAACACTGTTCACAGTCTCTATTCAAAATCACTCAAACGTTACTTTGAAACACTTTCTTGTGCAGATAAGGAAACAACATAATGTGCGGAGTTTTTGGAGTTACAAACACAGAAAACGCTTCAAAAATTGCTTACCTTGGTCTCTTTGCCCTACAGCACCGCGGCCAAGAAAGTGCAGGAATTTCCTGCACAGATGAAAACGTCATTCACACACACCGCAACGCAGGACTTGTCTCTGATGTCTTTAAAGAAGAACAACTTGTCAAACTTGAAGGCAATCACGCGTTAGGTCATGTCCGCTACAGTACGGCGGGTGGCAATATTGGCGCCAATATTCAACCCCTGACAGCACGCATTGGAGGAATTCCTGTTTCCCTTTCTCACAATGGAAACATTGTCAATTCAGACGAACTACGCACTCACTTAGAAAACTCTGGTGCTATTTTACAAGCCACCGCAGATACCGAACTTATTCTCCACATTATGGCACGCAGCAATAAAGCCACATTTTTGGAAAAGCTCATGCATTCTTTTGAAGAACTTTGCGGTGCTTTTTCACTTTTAATTTTAACACCAACTCATTTGTATGCTGTGGTCGATGCCTGTGGCTACCGCCCTCTCTCCTTAGGAAAATTAAAATCTAGTAATGGACTGCCAAGTTGGGTTCTTTCCAGTGAAACTTGCGCCATGGATCTCGTCGGCGCCACTTTCATTCGCGACATCGCTCCTGGCGAAATTCTTTCTATTGAATTAGCAACGGGCGAGAGGAAAAGTCATTATTTTAATTTGACTGCATTTCAAAGTCTAAAAAGACAACATGCCAAATGCATTTTTGAGCATGTTTACTTTGCCAGACCTGATAGTCTGGTATGGAATATTTTAGCAAATGATGCCCGTTTTGCCATGGGCGAAGCCCTTGCAAAAAATAACCCTGTTGATGCCGACATGGTTATTGCCGTCCCCGACAGTGGTGTTCCGATGGCTATGGGATATGCTCACGCTTCTGGAATTCCCTACAAAATTGGACTTATTCGCAATCACTACGTGGGAAGAACTTTTATAGAACCCACACAAAATGTCCGGAATTTTAAAGTCCGCTTAAAATTAAATCCTGTACGAGAGACAGTTCGGGGAAAAAAGGTAGTTGTCATCGATGACAGCATTGTGCGAGGGACAACATCTCGCAAAATTATTGAACTCCTTTATGAAGCGGGAGCTAAAGAAGTTCATATGCGTATCGCCTCTCCTCCTGTAAAGTACCCCTGCTATTATGGGATTGACACTCCTAAACGCAAAGAACTCCTCGCCCAAATTATGACTCCCCTCGAAATGAATGATCACTTAAAATCTGAGACTCTCGCCTTTTTATCTGAAGAACAACTCATCGCCGTTATGCAAAAATTCCAACAAAAACCCACATTGCAAAAAGAAGAAAAAGAAAATGGGGGTTGGTGCACAGCGTGCTTCACAGGAAACTATCAAGATGAAATTGCCCAAACCAAAGGCTATGCTGAAAAGCGGGAAGTGTTGTAAAAATGAATTCTAAAAACGTAGTCAGTATCATTATGGGCAGTCACTCCGACTATGAAACATTAAAACATGCTGAAGGTATTCTCATAGAATTTGAAATACCTTATGACATACAGGTCATAAGTGCACACAGAACTCCCGATTTAATGTATGACTTTGCTAAATCAGCTGCTGATAAGGGAATAAAATTAATTATTGCGGGTGCAGGAGGCGCTGCCCACCTTCCCGGAATGGTCAGTGCTTTAACCACAATTCCAGTCTTAGCCGTTCCTGTACAATCAAAAGCATTAAAAGGAATTGATAGCCTTTTATCTATTGTACAAATGCCAGGCGGTATTCCCACAGCTACTTTTGCTATTGGGCAGGCGGGCGCCACCAATGCCGCCTTATTCGCTATCCAAATTTTAGCTCTTGATAATAAAAAATTATTACAAAAGCTTTCTGATTGGCGAGAAAAAAGAGCAGCAAAAGCACTTGAAGGAAATGAAGTTGTACAAGAAATATTAATTAAAAATCGAAAAAAGACAAAGGGATAAACAGTTATGAAAACAATTGGCATTTTGGGAGGTGGCCAACTGGGAGGGATGCTTTGCGAATCCCTCATGAAGCTGGGAGCCAGGGTTATGTTTTACGATCCCGATCCCCATTCCCCTTCTTTTTTTCGTTCCCCTTATCACTACCAAGGAGAGTGGAATGACTTTAATAAGTTGAAAGAATTTTTCTCTAAATGTGACGTTGTAACTTATGAATTTGAAAATGTTTCAACAGAATTATTAAACTCATTGGTTCAAGAAACCAGCACCCCCTTAATTCCTTCCGCTCATGCACTCACAACAACACAAAATAGAATATATGAAAAAAACTTTTTAAAAGAAAATCAATTTCCTGTCTGCGCTTTTTTTGAAATTAAAAATTACGAATATATTTCTTTAACAACAAAACATTTATCCTTTCCGTTTATATTAAAAACAGCTACTGGTGGATACGATGGCAAAGGACAATGGTTTATTGCCGATCACAATGATTTAAATAAGTTTGCAAATCAATTCACAAAAGATAATTTTGTCCCTCTCATTGCAGAAGAAAAAATTGACATAGAATGTGAAGCTAGCTGTATTGTGGCACGTGACTTCAATGGAAATACAGTTTGTTTTCCTATATTTGACAATGTTCATGCCCATCATATTTTGAAACACACAACTGTCCCATCCCAATTACCAGACTCAGTGCAAAATGAATTAAAAAATATTGCAATAAAAGCTGCTGAAAAACTTAATGTTGTAGGACTTCTCACCACAGAGTTTTTCATAACAAAACAAAAAAGTAACTACACTCATCAAAATAGCGTTAATGGTTTTTATGTTTATGTAAATGAATTTGCACCACGTCCACATAATTCGGGACACATTACACGAAATGCCTGTAACCTAAGCCAATTTGATGCTCATGCACGGGTTCTCTTGAATCTTCCCCTGCATCAACCTAAACTACATCCTGGTTATTATTGCATGGGAAATTTACTGGGTGACTGCTGGATCTCACAAGGTAACAAAAGTGAATTAAATTTGAGTTCATGGCAACATCAACCCGAAATTATAGATGTTATTCTTTATGGTAAATTAGAAGCAAAAACAAATAGAAAAATGGGACACTTTGTTTCCTATTCGCAAAATAATGGGGAACATATTCTTGCCGCTGAAAGATTTGAGAAAGGCTTAAATGAAAAATCATCCTAATTTAAAACTTTGCCTAGGTATCGATCCCAATCCTAATAAAAATGATTTGGAAAGTTTTCGTGACTCCGTCTATAAGCACATGGAAATTCTTGATTTCTGTTCGAGCTCTTTAGAGCACCGTGTTATCAAACCACAATTAGCTTATTTTCTTTCTTATGGCAGTAGTGGTATTTTATTATTAGAAGAATTAATTGCACGCTTTCAAAAACAATACACTATTATTTTAGATGCTAAATTTAATGATATTTCAACATCTTTTAAAGCATATTTAAATTTTGTTTTTCATTCACTAGGTGCTCACGGTGTTACTTTAAGCCCCTTTTTAGGTGAAAAAACAATTCAAATGGCCTATGAAGAAGGCGCGAAACATTGTGGCAAAAAAGCGAGGAGTTTTGTTTTATGTGCCACAAGCGAATCGAGCCAAGGCCATCTTTCCTTTATTCAAAGTAATTGGAAAAAAACCCTACTAGCTTGTTCGGAAATCCGCAATGAAATATTTCAAGGAGAAGAGTCATTATATTGCACTACCGGAGTCGTTGTTGCCGCAAATCGCAATGAAGTTCTATTTTCTGATGAATTAAAAGAAAGCAATTTGTCCGTATTAGCGCCAGGGTTAGGGGTGCAAAGTTCTGATTGGAATGTAATTCGCAATTGTTCTAATCATCCTAACGAAATTATTTTTCCTTTTAGCCGTGCCATTTTTTCAGGAGGAAATATTCCTATTGAAAGTATGAATGAAAATTTAATCACGATACAGCAATATTTTTAAGGGAGCGCTTTAAAATGGCATTTATACAAAGCCTATATATTGGAAAAGTTCGCAATAGCGCTATTCTTAATAACGAAACAAGAATCATTCAAACAACACCACGTATTTCTGCCTTCGATTTCATATTCCCATTTGAAGTTGAAAAAAAAGCAGAAATATTACAAGCTATTTCAGTTTGGTACTTTAATAAAACAAAACATATTATTGAAAATAGTTTAATAGGATGTCTTGACGAAACTCATTTATTAGTAAAAGAAGCACAAGTTTTTCCTATAGAAATTATTGTTCGTTCCTATTTAAGTGGAAGTCTTTGGCGTTTATATGAAGAAAAAGGTGCTACAGCCGTTTTTTCAATTTATGGTGTTATGTTACCCGAAGGTATGATCCAAAATCAAAAATTTGAAAAACCGATTCTCACTCCTACAACCAAAGCAGAAACCGGCCATGATTGCCCTATTTCATGTGAGCAAGCGGCACAAATTGTTGGAAAAGAAAATTGGAATTATATAGAAAAAAAGGCGCTTGAATTATTTTTATTTGGAGAAAAAGAAGCACAATCACGTGGACTCATTTTAGTTGATACAAAATATGAAATGGGATTGTATCAAAATAAAATTATTCTTGTAGATGAAATTCACACGCCCGATTCTTCTCGCTATTGGTATGCCAAAAATTTAAATTTATCCTCCCCTAAGCAATTATCCAAAGAGTTTTTACGTGAAGAACTTATAAAAATATTAGGCAAACCAGAAAACTTTAAAGAAAATCCTGCAAATCATCCTTATTTTTCGGACAAAAAAGTAACAGATGAAATAGCCCACAAAATTTCTCAAAGATACATTGAGCTATATGAAACTTTTGTAGGAAATGTAACTCCCTCTGAAATTTGCAATTCCTATTCAATTGATTGGCCTATTCCAAAAAATATTTTTAATGAATATATGGATTCTGCCACTATGCCTGCAAAAATTCTTGTCGCAGGAAATGGCGGACGCGACTTTTCTATTTATTCCTCATTTACAAAATTACCTGAGGTGAATAGCGTCTATTGTGCCGCAGGAAAAAGAAATTGGTTTACCGCAAAGTATAAAGAATGTCCGTCAACAAATGTTTCCGATATTGCAAAATTCGCTGCGGAAAATAGCGTTGGCCTTGTCATAGCGGGGCCTGAGCTTCCTATTGCGCAAGGTATAAGTGCCGCATGTCAAGAATTTAAAATACCCGTTCTCGCTCCCTCGCTCGGCTGTGCTTCTCTAGAAGCAAGTAAAATTATTTGTAAAGAAATTATTATCAGTGCTGGAATTAAAACAGCAGACTCAACAATAATAACTTGGAAAAAATTAAAAGAAACACTCCATTGTTTTATCGAAAATGGCAGTTCAAATAATTTTTCATTACCTTGTGTTATAAAATACGACAGTCTTGCGGCAGGAAAAGGTGTTTTTGTCTTATTTAAACGAGAAGATGTTATTGAAGCTCTTCATTCCATTGAAATTAATTTAAATGAATGGGAAAGCTTATCGGCACAAATTAATGCTCCTACATATAGTAAAAAACAAGGGGAACCTTGTTTCCTTATTGAAGAAACTCTCTCGGGTGAAGAAATTTCGGCCATTGCCCTTTGCAACGGTGAAAACTTTCGTTTGTTACCTATAGCTCGCGATTATAAACGCAGAAATAATGGGCAAACAGGACCTAATACAGGAGGTATGGGAACAGTTTCTCCTATGCAATTAAATTCTCAATTAAGGGAACAAATTAAAGATTCATTTACAAAAACTCTGCGCGAGTTGGTAAAAAGAAATATGCCTTATCAAGGATTCCTTTTTGCTGGATTTATGGTGGATAAAAATAACACCGCTTGGCTTTTAGAGTATAATTGCCGGCTGGGAGATCCGGAAACCCAAGTATTACTTCCAGGTTTGCAGCGTGATTTTTATACGGAATTATACCGAACAGCAAAAGGTTTGCCATTTTTATTTCCTGAAAAATCGGGCACTGCTTTTTCCCATGATAATTTAAAAAGAGTTTTTGTTGTCGGAGCTTCACCAGAATATCCTGAAAAAAGTGCGGCAAGAAGAGAAGTTCTTATTCCTGAAAATAACGAATTTTCAGAGTTAAATTGTGAATTTATTCCTACCGCAATCGAACCAGATAATTCCACAACGGGGGGGCGTGCTTTTGGCGTCACCGCAACTGCATTAACTTTTGAGGAAGCGCAAAAAAATGCCTACATAGCTATGAATAAAATTCAACTTAAAAACTCAGATGGAACTTTATCCCAGCCGCATTTTCGCACAGACATTGCGGCCGAATTATGTTCCTATGAAAATTCAAAATAGAAATTGAGAATGAGAAATTTATAATGATTGTCGTCTTAGCTAGTGGAACGGGTACAAATTTTGAAGCAATTGCTGATGCTTTTCCAAATAAAGTAAAAGCATTAATCTGTAATATTGAAAATGCAAAAGTGATTGCAAAAGCAAAGCAACGCAACATTCCTTCGTATGTTGTTCCGCATAAAAATTTTATAAGTCGCAATGAACATGAAATTGCTTTATTACAATCTATAAAACATTTAACCGATATTAAAGTCATTGTTCTTGCTGGTTATATGCGTGTATTAACAAACATCTTTTTTAATGAAATAAATAAATTTAGTTTCCCTCCCCTCTTAATTAATTTGCATCCTGCTCCCTTGCATTTGTATAAAGGAGCGCATGCTTATGAATATGCCGTTGATAATAAAGTAACAAACTGGGGACTTACTGTTCACGAAGTAATTCCTGAACTTGATTCCGGAAAAATATTAAATTTTATATCGTTTCCTGTATTTCCTTTTGAAAATACAGAACAATTAAAAGAGCGGGTGCGCCCCCTGGAGCACCAATTACTCATTAAATCTATTAAAAAAATCATTTCACAGGAGAACGTTACTTTATGACAAGCACATCCACAGGTTCAAGCAGCACATATGAAAAAGCGGGAGTGAGCATTATTGCCGGTGAAAAACTGGTAGATAAAATCAAAAAAATTAATCCTACTATTGGTGGCTTTGCGGGCATTTATAAATTGGATGAAGAACGCTCCTTGGTTGCCTGTACCGATGGCGTTGGTACCAAACTTGAACTGGGAATAAAAATGCAGCGCTATGAAGATTTAGGACAAGATCTCGTTGCTATGAGTGTGAATGATCTCATTGTCTGTGGGGCTCGTCCCCTTTTTTTCCTCGATTATTTTGCTACAGGAAAACTGGATATCGATGTGGCTCATCGCGTTATTAAAGGAATTGTAAAAGCATGCCAAGACTCAAGTTGTTTGCTTTTAGGTGGTGAAACAGCCGAAATGCCAGGATTTTATGATAATAATAAATTTGATCTCGCTGGTTTTGCCGTGGGAGAAGTTCAAAATGCAGAAATAATAGATGGAAAAAATATTAAGGAAAGTGACATTATTGTTGGTTTACCTAGCAGTGGTTTTCATTCCAATGGCTATTCTCTCGTACGTAAAATCATGGCCGACAATCATTTAACTCTTGAAACACCATTTGAAGGTAAAACAATTGGACATTATTTAACAGAACCGACAAAACTCTATGTAAAAGATATTTTAAATTTAAAGAAACAGATTACAATAAAAGGCATGGCACACATAACGGGTGGTGGACTTACAAATATTGCACGCATATTACCTGAAAAATTAGTATATGACATTGATAAATCAAAAATCCCCGTTCCCTCAATCATTAAATATTTTCAAACTTTAGGAGAAATTTCTGATGATGAGGCCTTTACTGTTTGGAATATGGGAATGGGTTTTGCTTTGGTTATTGATCAAAATGAATTTGAAAAATTAAAACGTATTTTACCTGAAAGCTTCATTGTTGGAAAAATTATTTCTTTAGCCCAAAAGAAATAAACTAATTTTATAAACATTTTAATATTTTCAATAATATTTATTTAAAAATTTGTTGTCAAAATCATCGGTAAAGTTTAAGTTACCTCTATAAAATAAACTTTACATTTCAATCTTTTTGCTTTTGCAAAGAAAGACATTGATTATGACAACAAAAATCAAACAACCTAAAGGTATGTATGTACTTGCCTTCACCGAAATATTTGAACGTTTCAGTTATTACACACTTTCTTTTCTTTTAGTGCTCTATGCCTCCGCTTCCGTTGAAAAAGGAGGCTTGGGTTGGAGCAATGCGGAGTCCTTATCTCTGGCTGGATTATATACTTTAGCGGCCTACACCCTCCCTATTATCGGATCCTACTGCGCCGACAGTCTCATTGGTCGGGGCAAAGCCGTAGTAATTGGTGGTTTCATTATTATATTAGGCCACTTTTTAATGTTATTTTCAAAAGTTGAAATAATTTTCTATATTGCCTTATTCTGCGTCGCTGCAGGCACAGGTTTTTTTAAACCCTGTATGCCCTCCTTATTAGGCGATCTCTACAAACCTAACGATACCCGTCGTGAGTCGGGTTTTAGTTGGTATTACTTTGGCATTAATGTCGGAGCGATGATTGCTGGAATCAGTGGCGGCTTGCTCATGCAAAATTTTGGCTTTCCTGTTGCCCTCGCATCGGCGGGTGTAGGCATGATCATTGGCATGATTGTCTTTTATTTTGGAAGAAAGCACCTTGTTTTAGAATTCACTCGACGCCGTCGTCATGATCCCAAACCACCTCGTAAAACCATGACTAAAATTCAAAAAAAGGCTGCGGGTTGTTTAGCTCTTGCTTTTGTCTTTTTTGCTATTTGGACAACTGTATATAATATTGCCGTATCTGGTACCTTAACATTATATATAGAAAAATTTACAAATAAAACAGTATTTAATTACGATATTCCTTCCCCTTTTTTTATGTCACTTGAAAGTTTAACAATAATTACATGTACTCCCATTATTACTTATATTTTAGCGCGCCAGGCTCGCAAAAATAAATATCCTCATTTTTTTAGTCAAATGAGCTTTGCTGTCATTTTATCTGCCGCCGGATTATTTTATTTTACTTATCTTTCCTATATTGGCCAAGGTGTTGCAGAAGGCACAAAACCATTCCAATATTATGAAATCATGCTATTTATTATTATTCTTTCACTTAGTGAAACCATTATTTCTCCTGTCATGATGTCAACAATAAGTGTCATGGCGCCGCAACGTTACAAATCATTATTTCAGTCTTTTTATTTAGCAACCTTTGGCTTAACAGGATTGCTTGCAGCAAAAATAGGAAAAGATTCTTTAGACACACCCTTTAAAACTTTTTTAATTGTCAGTATAGTGATCTTCACAGGTGGTATTGTTTACTTTTTTATGAAAAGTAAAATGATAAAAATCGCCCATGAAGCAACAAAAGAACAGGCTAAGCTTCAATAAAATTAAAAAGTTAACTTATAAAAAAGCCTGTTTAGGTATTAAAAATGACTTCGTTTTCTGATTTTCAGTTTTATTTTCAACATATTGTAACAACAGCTATTTTTTTCTTTTCTTTAATTGCCATACGATTTTTAGTAGTAAAACAAATTTCACAATCAAAAATATCTCCAGCAGAAACAAAACGAAGCATTATTGTACGCGTGAATAATGCTTTTATTGTTCTCATTTTTTTCACAATTATCACAATTTGGTCCAATGAATTAAAAACTATGGCCATCTCCTTTGTAGCCATTGCCGCAGCTATTGCTATTGCTACAAAAGAATTCTTCTTATGTTTTATCGGAGGGTTATACAAATGGCTTGCCAAACCCTTTTCCATTGGCGATCGCATTGAAATTTTAAATTATCGTGGTGAAGTCGCTGATTTTAAATTTATGAGTACCACATTACTTGAAATTGGTCCTGGCAAAGATCATTATCAATATACAGGAAGAACATTGGTCATTCCCAACAGTATTTATCTGACAAATTCCATTGCAAAAGAAAGTCACAGCGAAAGTTTTACTTTACATACTTTTATTGTCCCTATTTCAAAAAATGAGGATTGGAAAAGTTGTGAAGCAAATTTACTTTTCGCTGCACAAGAATCCTGTAAGTCATATCTTGAGGAAGCAAAACGTTTTTACCTTAGTGAAAAACATTTTTTTGTATTAGGGCCTGTAAGTATTGAACCACGCGTCCAGTTTTCCATTTCAAATTTAAATCAAATCGATATGATAGTCCGAATTCCTTGTCCTTCCTTACAAACAAATAAAGTGCAACAAAATATTATTCGCACTTTTCTTGAATTGCAGAGTGAAAAAAAAGAAAAAATAAAAAATGATCGCCTTGGTGCAAATGCCTTTTAATTTTTTTAATGGGAATTGGATACATTTTTTACTTTTTTCTTAAGCTTAATAAAAATTATGGGTAAAAAAGAAATTGCAAATATGATCATCATGATTTGCACAAGCTGTAAAAAACTCAAAGCAAAGGCCTGATGCTGAACACGGCTATATAAACTCAGCAAAGCGGCATTAGAAGAATTAGATAATCCGATATCTTTTAAAAATCTGAACGAGAAATTACTTGCAGACGAATTTAATTCATTAATTGAAGTCGTACTTAAATTCGAAACATGCAACAATATTTCATTATAGTTATAACTAATATGCCTTGCTAATAGAGTATCTATAACAGCAATACCTATACTTCCCCCAATTTGCCTAAATAAATTTAATAAACCTGCGACTTGTCCCAATTCATAACCAGAGAATTGACTTAAAATTGTAGAATTAATGGGTACAAATAAAAACGCTAAAGCCGCCCCACGCATAAATAGCATTATTAAAATTTCATTTACCGATGTTAATGGAGAGAAAAAAGACATCATATAAAGACAAATTTCGACTCCAATAAGACCAATAACTATTAATTTTCTGGGATCTGAAATTGTTTGGACTTTTTTTCCAGCTAAAGGCATTAACATTGCTGTTAGAATGGAACCAGGAATAAAAAGTTCGCCAATTTGAACCGCAGTATAATTAAAAGTACTATTTAAAAATACTGGTAAAACAAATACAACTCCATAAAGAAAAAAACCCAAACAACCCATTAATGTAACACCCGAAACAACAATTGGTTCTTTAAATAAGCGAAGATTAATTATTGGAAATTTGACTTTAAGTTCCCACCAAATAAATAAAATAATTGAAATAATTGAGACAATAGCACAAGTCAAAATAATTTTTGATTCAAACCAGTCATCAGCCTGCCCTCTTTCTAATAAAAATTGCAAACATCCAATTCCAAGAACAAGCAATATAAAACCAAAAATATCTAAATTTGATTTATTTTTTTCCGCATTTGTGCGATCTTGAATGCACATAAGACCCATAAAAATAGTTAAAACTCCAATAGGCAAGTTAATATTAAAAATAGATCTCCAACCATAATTATCAGTCAGATAGCCGCCTAAAACAGGACCCAAGGTTGGTCCCACCATTACGCTCATGCCAAAAATAGCTCCAGCCGTTCCTGCCTGTTCTTTTGGAAATTGCTCATAAATAAGGGCTTGAGAGGTAGGAAGCAATGCTCCTCCCGCAAGACCTTGAAAGATTCTAAAAATAATTAAGGAAGTTAAATTGGGTGCAAGACCACAGGCAACAGATGTGATTGTGAATATGGCAATACAAGATAAATAATATCTTCTTCTTCCTATACGCTCACCCAACCATGCAGAGACAGGTAAAACAATGGCATTGGCAACAGTGTAACCTGTTACAACCATGCTGACATCATCAAGTGTGGCGCCCAGATTTCCCATCATGGTAGGAATAGCAACATTGACAATGGAGGTATCGATAATTTCAAGTAGTGAGGCGAGTACAGCAACAAAAATTATGAGACGCGAGGTCAAACTCATAAATTTTCCCGGCTTTTACGAACCTTAACAATAACAGAAAGTCCATTTTTTAATAGTTCTATATCTTGATCAGATAATTTATCAAATTTAATTCGTACTGCTACTCTCTGAACAACTTTTGTAAAATTCCCTGTTGCATTATCGGGAGGTAACAAAGTGAAAGTTGCTCCGGTTGCTGAGCTCATAGAAAATACAGTTCCTAAAAATGATTTACTTGAAATCGCATCGACGTCGATTTGCGCACGTTCTCCAATACGAATATCTTCAATCTCTGTTTCCTTAAAATTTGCTGTTACCCATCTCTCATCAGAATCGACAAATCCAATTAATGGAACACCAATATTTGCTAATTGACCTATTTCAGCTGACGTTTTAGCTATAACTCCATTCGATGGTGCTTTTACTTTAGCATATTCTAGCATTAATTCTGCTTGCAAAACTTGAGCCTGAACGCTTTCTGTCTGCGCACGAATGTCATTAAAGTTTGCTAATGCAGAATCATATTGTTGTTGAGTTGCAGCGCCAATTTTATATAATTTTTCAGTTCTTTTATAATTGATTTCAATATCTCGCATTTTTGCATTTAATGAAATTAAATTTGCTTTAGACTGCTTTAATGAATAAACATAATCACGATCATCTATTTCAATTAATATTTGCCCTTTTTTTACTTTTTGTCCTTGTATAATATGTACTTTAGTGATAAACCCTGAAGCTTTCGGTGAGATTAATAAAGCATGTCCTTCAATTTGAGCATTATCTGTGGTGACATAAAAAACATTTTGATATATAAAATAGGTCACAATTATGAATACGATAAAACCAATTAAAGATAAAATAATTTTTTTTACAGAAAATGGCATTAAGTACCTTCTTTGACAAAAATATTCAATATAAATATAGCACTTATAATTATTCTAAATAATATTCATTCATATTCATGACAAGAAGGTAAAATTTTCCTAAAAAAAATATTCCTATTTTAATTGCACATTGGAATACTTCATAAAAACGACACCTAAAATTATTAAAAATAATCCAATAATTTTTAAAATATCAAAAGTTTCTTTAAAATAGAAATAACCCACAAGGGAAATAAGAATTGTACCAAGGCCCGACCACGCCGCATAAACAAAACTCAAGGGAAGTTGCTTCGTGCTAAGAGATAAAAAATAAAAGGCCACACCATACCCTAAAATAACACAAAATGTGGGCCATACTTTAGTAAATCCTTCAGACATTTTTAATGCCGATGTTGCAAAAACTTCAAAAACAATTGAAACAATTAAAAAAACAAAAGAATTCATCATCCGGCAGTCCTCTTTTCAAATCATATTAAAAGACCCAATTATTTAATATGATAAATCATTAAATAAATAAAATAATGATTTTTAAAGACATTACTTATGAATGCTTCTCAATATTAAATTCCTAATTGAACTTACCATTCCTCAAGAATCGCAAGGTTTAAAACCTGTAAATTATTTTATCTCAATTGACAACTTAAAAAAAATCATCTATAGTCATAAATTGTATGGTATTTTTCTTAGTAAAATCAACTGGTAGAATGGTACATGAATCCTCTTATAGTTTTATTAAATAGCCCTTCTGAAAATCTCAACAGAAAACTAAAACTCTTCTGTTGTTGTTAATTCCATCAATCTCTATTTTTCTTTAAAAAAATGAATTTTAATTCCTATAAAGGATCAATCATGAGTTTATTTTCCACTTTTCGTAAAAATTTTTTTATGAATACCCCCTTTCTTTATTTTACCATGATCATTCTTGGAATTGCCTGCGGCTTTTCAAACAACATAATGTTACAGGATTTCGCACAATTTATATCTGATATTTTTATTAAAATATTCAAATGCATCAGCCTTCCTATCATTGCCTTGTCTTTAATTGTAACGCTATCGAGTCACAAAGCCGATCAGTCAAGCAAGAAAATTTGGCAACGTACCATTTTTTATACCATCACAACGACCATTTTAGCCGCTACTGTTAGCTGTATTTTATATTTAATTGTCAAACCCAGTAACATCCAAATACTCAGCGCAAAGGGAGCACTTCCTAAAACAGATGACATTAGCTATCTCGAACATCTGTCAAATATCATCCCTTCAAGCATTCTTTCTCCTTTTTTAAACCAACAAGTGATTTCAGTTTTATTTATTGGCATAATCACTGGAATTGCCATCCGATTTATTCCAGAACCTGAATCTAAAAAAACAATCTTAAATTTTTTCCAAGGTGCTCATTCCTTATTTCTTGTCATCACAAAATGGATTATTAAAATTATTCCTCTCGGATTATTTGGTTTTATTTCTGTTACGGTAACTCAAATTCAAAGCGGAATGGAATTTGCAGGAATTGGGGAATACATTGCGATCATTGTTTTGGCCAATCTTATTCAAGGATTTGTTATTTTACCTGTTTGGCTTAAGTCTAATGGAATTCCCCCCTTCAAAACAATGAAAGCCATGCTCCCCGCTCTCTCTCTTGCCTTTTTTACAAAATCATCTGCTGGTACCTTACCTGTTACCATAGAAACTGCCGAAAAAAATGCAAATGTAAACCCCAAAGTCAGTCGCCTGGTATTACCTTTGTGCACAACAATTAATATGAATGGATGTGCTGCCTTTATTTTCACAACAGTTCTTTTTCTTATGCAGAATCATGGCATGGAAATTTCTATAGGAACAATGATTCTTTGGATATTTATCTCAACTATTGCCGCTGTCGGAAATGCCGGCGTGCCTATGGGCTGTTTTTTCTTAAGCGCAAGCCTCCTCGCCAGCATGAATGTTCCCATCGCATTACTTGGAATTATTATTCCCTTTTACGGCGTCATTGACATGATTGAAACCTCTCTCAATGTATGGTCCGACTCCTGCGTGGCTAAGGTTGTAAATACAAAAATGGAAAAAGATGTTTTGCTTACAACAGAAGCTTCTTAATTTACAACAGAAATAATTCAGTATATAAATTTTTCATTGCATTCTTTTTCTCAACTTTAATTGAAAGATTTTAAAATGAAAAAACTGTTAATTTTAGTATTTATTCTGGTTTTAGGATGTACAACTTTTGCAAATGAAGACAATTCTGGTTCTCAGTTTCCTTTGTGTCATATGGAGGCAAATACTCTAATGATTAGCAGTTCTAGTTGCAATCTTGATTTACCTCGTTATATGGGAAAATGGTATGAGCAAGCTCATTTACCCACTTTTTTTCAAAAAGATTGTATCTCTTCAACAGCAGAATATTCAATCAAGGAGGATGGCAATGTTAAAGTTATTAATACATGTTTTAAAGCTAATGGCTCTCTAAAAGAGATTGTTGGAAAAGCAAAAGTCAATACTAAAGATCCAAGTGGCCGTAGTTTGATTGTAAGTTTTAATTGGGTTACTGAAATTGTTAACTTTTTTAATGGAGTCAATTATTACGTATATTTTGTAGATGATTTATATAAATACGCTATCGTTGGAACTCTTAAAAAAGATATGCTTTGGATTTTGACTCGTGATGAAACTATTGATACTGAAACTCTTCAAAAATTGCTCGATATTGCTAAACAAAATGATTTTAATTTGTCTACATTGATTTATGATATTAGATAAACATAGATTCTTTATTTAATATTTCTCTTGTCTCCTTTTTTAAATTGATTTTTATTAAAAGACAACCATTTTAGCCAGGTAAGCTTCAAAATTCAGTAGTTAATCTTTTCTTTGTATATAATCCTATTTAAATTGAATATGTCACAGTTTATTAAATTTTTAAAGATATGAAAGATCATTTATGATAATATCATACGCATTTTTGTCCATTGCTTCAAAACCATCTCTTACCATAATATCTTTTTCAGGGATTGAGACATAAGCCATAACATCTTCCCATAATATGGCACCAGGAACAGCAACTTCATTTTCATTAAATTTTACAAAATGACTTCCATTGTCCAGATTAAAATCTGGATTAGAACGATTAGGTAATAAATATCCACCTTCTTGATAAACAACATATACATTAGAAAGAGTTCCCCCAGACCAATTATTAATAATAAAATTTATATTTGTAGATGTAGAAATGAAACCTTTATAACTGTAATCTGAAAAAACATGACCAGATAAATTTAATACACTCTGTAGCCACCAATTTAATTGATCAGAAATTGGTGCCGTAGTTAGAGGAACATTATTTGGATATTTATTTAAAATCATAAAATTATCTTTGCTAGGATCAAAATTTTTGCCAGTTTCCTTTTTATAATTTATTAACATTTTGTTAATTTTTTCAATATCTTTTTTTCTAGTAACAGAAGGAAAAAAACCCCCAATATCCTTTATACCACAATTTGTTCCTACGGAATGACCTGGATAAGTAATTTTTCGGCTTGAAATGGGATCTTTTAAGGAAAAACCCTTTTTCCAATCATCATCGCAGTTTATCCAAGGTTTTTCAGGCGGTCTAAAATCAGATCTATATGTATAACCAATAGTTCGATTAACACTAAGTTGTTTTTGTAAAACATTTACGCTTTTATTATTAAATGATGCAAAAAAATCATCATAAACAAATTTATTGGAATGCCCATTTGCTAAAATACTTTTTATAATTTTAGTTGTTGGAGGATTTGGAGTCGACCTTTTAGCTACTTTGCTAAATGTTGTTTTGAGCTTTTCAAGTTCTTTAAGGGCAAATGATTTTTCTTTTCCTACTCCACTTATTTCAAAAGTATATTTATTCATAATAGTGTTTATTGTAAAATCAATAACAATTTTTCCAAGTTCAACCCTTTCTGAAACTGGTTGGAAGGTGACTGAAAAAATACATCTTTTATTTTTATTTAAAATAATTCCACATGGCAAATCTGATCCAAGTTTTGTACTAGCAGTTGATATTCCAGGATATGGTAAGTCAAACTTAAATGTAGTATTAGTAAATGTGATATTATTAATAGTAATATTTTTATTTGAATTATTTTTTAGAATTATATTAAATTTTGATTTATTTAATATAAAAACCTCACCGAATTTCCCATTAAAATTAAAAACTTCAATTGGGTTTTCATAAATTTTTGGACTTCTGAACTGCACTATATTTTGTGATTGAATTTGAGGAAGAGTATTATTTTTTAATGAGCATCTACATGAAATAAATTCTAAAATTAGTAATAATAAAATTATCTTTATTTTTTTCATTTTTAAATCCTTTAATTTTATTTTTAAAATTCATTTAAAATTATAATATATTATAACAAAAATAATCAACTAATATTATTTTGACATTTTTTTGAATACTAAAATAAAATTTGGTTTTATATAAAAATTTTTAGATATATTATTTATCACAAAATATAATTCATATTTCAAAAATTTATTTCAATTGAAATAGCACTTTTTCCTTTCATAAATCTCACGATATCTGAAACAGAATATTTTGGAATAAATACAAAATGATATTTGAAATCTCATTTTGTATGATTTAAACTAGTTTCAATAAAGCTTTATCCATAGTGATAATTTGAGTGGTTCACTATGGAGATTTCTATTTGAAGACATTAAGAATGTTAACTTTTAAATAAAATTCAGTATTATTGATATATACTCAAATATTAAATATATGTCTTCCACTTTATTGAATATTTTTTTAATAAAAAAAGTCAACTGAAAAATTTTATTAATAAAACCTAATACCTATTCCATAAGCCTCAGTAAAATGATCGTATTCAATAAGACTTTGTCCGTATCCTCGAAAATATTGAAAAATTAATCCGAAGTCTTTGTACACGCGCAAAGATTGTGAAAATATAAATTGAATTCGATCTATGTTTTCTAAATTTTGAATGGATATTTTACTTTCCCATAATTCTGTTTTATATGACATTGTAATATTCTCATAGCCTAAATAATTTTGAATATATTCACCTTCTTCATGCGTGGTTTCATAATTTCGAACCAAAGGCCATATGCTTAAAGATAAATTGAAGTTTTTTACGCTATGCTGAACGGTATTCGTCCAACGATCCCATGCCCTCTCATATATTCCTCCTCTGCCATTGGATTCATGATCATAAAATGTCATAAATGACCAACTGTCATTCATTTTGTATTTGATAAAAACCTGCGAATTGTAATTGGTTTCACGAACCCAAGGATCAACACCATATATTTGCCAAAATAATTTTAGAGTTAATGAAACATTTAAAGAAACATCATTAATTTCTACTACAGGAGAATAAGTGCTCAATTGCCCCTTAAATTCTCTTTGTTTTAATCCTTGATCAGAAGGAGTTATGTCAGAATATATTTCATAATCTGGTTTTTTTACGTAATAAAAAGGCAAAATATAATTGTCATTGTAAACTGAAAACATTTTCAATCTCTTAATTAGAATTCATAACAAAAATAAGTTTGCAACTACACGTGAATCAATCTGTCAGATATACATTAAATTTTAAAAATGTTTAATAGATATGAATTTATTTTTTTACTCAATTTATAGATAATTTATACTTTTTACTTGAAAATAGTTTAATAAATTTATAAAAATTAGTTAAATTTAAAAAACTGTTTAATTTATAGCGATATTACTTGAAGTCATAAATTAAAAAACTCTAAAAATTTAACGTAGAAATAATATTTCATTTTATAAGCTTAAAATAAATACAAATTTTGAAATTATTCCTTCTCTTTAAAAGTAAATAATAATAAATTTTTTATTGCAAAAATACTTAATTTAATCCTCAATTTATCTTTAATTTCAATCATTTTGTTCAATTATTTCGTAAAATTTACCCTATTGAATCTTATTCTTTAATGATATAACATAAACTTGTTATTATTATATTATATGCAATTGACTCATCTTATTAAAAAAGGATATTTATAAATAATTTCACATATATAATTAATTAAATATGACCAGTTCAACAGAACTGCGTATTAGAGTTAAAATTCATATATGCAATTATAATTATATTAACGTCAACTTATGATTGGAAAATCCATGCAAATCATACGCAATTCTTACACTCAATGTTTTACAGGTCGAAAGCTTGAAAAAAATAAAAGCAAAGAGCAAGCTCTCCAAGAATGTATCAATGAAATCAATGAACATATTGCCAAAGGCAGCATAAACTCTCGCAATATTCAAGAAATCTTAAGAGTCTGTATTTGCAAAAAAATTGATGATAAGAAATTTTTTAGTAATAATTTCATTAAAAACATAACAGAACTTAATAAAAATGAAAGTTATATATTTAAAAAAGTTTTCCCTAGGAGTATCCAAAAATTTTTAGCCTTTCTTTTTATAACCTTCGAATCTCATCGCAATCCTTTTATCAAACCAAAGGAAGTATCTAATAACAATAAACTTCTTAATATTAAATCATTCAAGGAATGGTTAAAAGAAAATCTCAATTTATCGGAAAAAACTTATTGCTCCATTATTGATAATCACTATATTAGCAATATTTTTCTCAACTTAGAAAACAAGATTTCTCTAGGCAGAAAATTTTGTAACAATGTCCAATTTTATTACCACAAAAATAAAAGTCCTATGACAATTGGTCTACTCTGGAATTTCGAAGATACGGGTTTCACGACACCCAAAGTGAGAAACATTATTGAAAATCTTTATTCCTACAACACCATTTTAATTGAGCAGTTTTTAAAAACAATTAATGTACCCGCACTTGAAATGGAAATTAAATCCATACCTAAACGCTCGGCATCACTCCATACAAATGAATTTATTGAATATCTCCTTGAACATTCTAATAGCATGCCGGAAATCAATAAAATTAAAAAATATTGCTATGAAAACGCAGACAAATCCGACGGCATTATTATACCTGGGGGAAGTGACATTGAAGATTATGTTTATTCCCATGTAAGTAAAAAATGCAATCCCTATTTAGATATCAGAAGAACCCTGACCGATCTTTTTCTCATACATCGCTGCATTACCAAAGGAATTCCCTTACTCGGTATTTGCCGCGGTTGCCAGATTATCAATGTCTATTTTGGGGGAACAATTGAAAGCGTTAAAGACGAACACAGCTTAATAAATACTAAAAACTTCAACATTGTTGCAAAGGAAGATACTCGCTTCAAAATTTTTGATGAGAATTCAATTCACTCTGGTGTTTCATTGCACAGACAGTGCGTAGATAAGCTTGGAGACAGACTGACTGTGACCTCAGTATCTGCAGATAACACTTATGTCGTTAAATCCATTGAAACAAAAATGGGATCGCTTGTTTTAGGAGTACAGTTTCATCCTGAGTTTTATAGCGGAATGAAGAAATTCTGTCGTTTAAATATTCAAAAATCTAAAGAATTGATGTTCAGCAATAAAAATATATTTACTTATTTTTTTCAAACTTGCCAAACCTATCGAAACAAACAAACCTACTTAAAAGAGATCATTGATATCCCTCCTCCCTCAAAAAACCTCCTAACGTAGATTTTTTGAGGGAGAGGATTCCCTAGATACAGAAGTAAAACTAGCTCAAATTTCTCTTCGTACGAGTCGGCCTACCTATCAAATAGAGAAAATATTCTTGTATGCGTTAAATTTGTTTATACTGGCATTTACATCACGTTAGATTTGCGGCAAAAAAGGATTCAAACTGACTCATATAAATAATTGTAATAACGGTAGATTTTAATGGCGGAGAGCGAGGGATTCGAACCCTCGGTACCCTTGCGAGCACGCCTGATTTCGAATCAGGTACATTCAACCACTCTGCCAGCTCTCCCCTGTTTGTGGTGACGATGATGTAGCATACTTTTGTAATAAAGATCAATCAGCGGGGGCGAAGTTGTTTTTTTCTTTGCCCAGAAATGGCAACTTTTTTATTAGTTGATTTTTTGCGGGAAGAAACAGCAGTAGTAGATTCGCTATTTTTTTTAGATTTGACGAATGACTTTACCTTGCTAGAAGAGGGTTTTGTAGCAATCATTTTTTTATGTTTATTTGAAACATTATGCACAGAGTGTGAATGCTTAGAGGAAGTTCCTTTCGCCATTTTGCTATGGCTTTTGAACTTGCCGCTCGATAAACGCTCATATTGTCCTGTACCCAAAGAAATAGGGATATAAACCACTTGTCCTTTGTGCAAATGAGAATTCATTTTTAAATGAGCGTTCGCACTTAAGACAGATGTGGTATTCAAGTGGTAACGGGCAGCAAAGGCAGAAACGGTTTCTCGTCTTTTGATGCGTGCCGCAATTAAATATTTATTTGAAGCGTCAGGAATATTGTTTAATGCCATTAAGGCATGATCATATTTTGCAGCAGGAACTTCTAATTCAAAGACCCCTCCCGAAGTGGCTTGGGGCGGAGGAGTGAGACCTAAACGCAATTCTGGATTTAAACTTTCGAGAACACTTTTATCCATTTTAAGGCTCTTTGCGAGCTCAGATAGAGAAATAGAACGTGTTAATTTAATGCTTTTTGTTGCTGAAACAACCGAGGAATGAGAAGTGTCAAAACCAAATTTTTCCGGATTTTTAGCAATGATCATAGCAGCTATGAGCTTTGGCACATAGTCTGCTGTTTCTCTATTCACAACGCCCATAGAGGTCAATTGGAAGAAAGAAGAGTCGCTGCCATAGTTGTTTAAAGTTCTTCTCACCAAACCGGGGCCGCCATTATAGCTTGCCGCCGCTAAGTGCCAGCTTCCAAACTGTGTGTATAAATTAGATAAGTAATTTGCTGCCGCTACGGTGGATTTTTTGAAATCACGACGCTCATCCACGTAATCATTAATTTTCAAGCCATTTTCACGAGCCGTGGCAGGCATAAACTGCCAAGGGCCTACGGCACCCACATAACTGAGTGCTTTGGCGTTATAGCCCGATTCAATCATGGATAAATAAGCAAGGTCTTTAGGTAATCCATATTTCTCAAGCGTGACTTGCATTTCAGGAATGACAATACGACCACGGGACAGCCACATCGAAAAGCTCTTTTTACCCGTACTTTTAAAGTAGTTAACCCATTGTAATACTTGTTGATTTATAACTACTGGGAAATCAAATCCCGTTTTTTCAATAGCAGGATAAACAATTTTAATAAACTCGTTTGTTCTTGCTTGAGTTAAAGCCTTGATTCGTGAGGATTCAGATTTATAATTTTTTGAATTTTCAGCAAGCCAAAGGCGATCAAATTGCTCACGCCACGAATTGTAATAAACATTATCTTCGCATAGCAATAAGTTATCGTCAGTTGTATCTGCATAATTGCTATTGTCTGAGGGTTGTTCCGCGCTCAATGCATTATCGGACGAATTTGAAACAAGATTTTCTGAATCCTCAAACTCATCAACGGGCAGGGTTTCACCGCTCTCGCCATCAGAAAAGTTTGTGCTATCTTCCGACTCGGGAGCTTTGGGAAGCAACCCCTCATTCAGTTTTTTATTATTATTTTTAGCAACTTGCATTGACTTTGAAGAAGTAGCAGGTTTTTTTGCAGCCGCGTAGTCAAATTCAGATTGTTCTTGTAGAAACGGCACCTTAGATGTCGATGAAGAATTAGCTTCATTGTCATTGGAATTATTAGCTTCGGCTAACCTTGTGTTTTCAGGAGCGATATGTAAGTTTGCGGCGCGCTGGTTCATGCTACTTTGGCAGCTCACCACTAAAGGAGAAAAGAAAAAAGGAAATAGCAAGCTCACAAAAGCGCGTTGCTTCTTCTTAGAAAGGTTCGAACTTTTTATTAAGTTGTTGATATTCCTTAGCTTCACCTGAGGGCTCCGTTTCATGACAGAAGACATAATCTGTTATCGGCATGACTGCGCTGTAATTAACATTTTACAGAATTTAGAGTTGTGTTGAAATCAACACTTTCTAGCCACTATGTTTAGTCTTTGACGAAAAAGGTGTCAATCATGAATTTCTCATTCCAAAAACAGAATTATCCAATTACAAAATTACATTGCGATTTCATTACAGAGTTGCTGCCCTTCTCGCCAAAGGATCTGGAAAATAAAGTAACTTTTAATAGAGATCATGTTATTATAAATCTTCAATACAAAATAAACAATAACACTGAAATTATTTTAGGGTCAAAAATTAAAATAAAACATTTAAATACATTTCAATGTGTCTCCTGTAAAAAAACCGTAAAAAAATTATTTGATAGCTTTTGCTTTCCTTGCTTTAAAAGAAAAGCATCAGCAGACACATGCATTATGAGCCCCCATTTGTGTCATTATATGAAGGGTACGTGCCGCGAACCACAATGGGGGGATGAATTTTGTTACCAACCGCATTATGTTTATTTATCCTTTACAGACAAATATAAAGTAGGAATTACAAGGCACAGTCAAGTTCCCACACGGTGGATCGATCAAGGTGCAACAAGTGCCGCCCTATTGGCGCGTGTGACCTCCCGACATCAAGCAGGTGTATTGGAACATGCTTTAAAAGAAATATTGCACGACAAAAGCCACTGGCTCAATATGCTAAAAAAAGGAAATGATCGCCCCAGCTATGATGAATTTAATCAAAAAGTAACAGAAGTGCAAAATTGGTTAAAAAGCAAAGTAAAAGAAAGTAACAAAGAATTAATTGTGACAACACCTCCGCATTTAAATTTATCTAATGAAATAAAATTAATTGAAAATCCTGTAATTGTTGCCATTCAATTTAATTTAAATGAGAATAATGCCAATGCGAAATATAAATCTATAAATCTAGATAAAAATCCAGAAATTGAGGGAGTGATTACAGGAATAAAGGGACAATATCTTTTTTTCGGTGAACAGGTTTTTAATATGCGACGCCATGAAGGTTATGTTGTCAATATGGAAATAACAACTTTTTAAATTGCGTTTTTAATTTTTTGCTTCCTCTTTCCAATGCAGCTTCCACATTTCGCTTTCATAATAATAATTTGCTTCGGGAACATGGATGTCATTTTTATATAAAATATAGGGATAATGCATGTGAAATAGGGGAATAAAATAATACTCCTCCTCAAATTCTTGAAATATTTTTCCAATTTTATGCAGACGTTCTTTTTGATTAGGAGTGTAGCGAATAGTCTCTAATTTTTGAAAAAGATTTTGTGATGGTATATTTCCAAATGAAAATTTAGATTCTTGCCTTAAAGGATCTAAATAACTTTCGGGGTCAGGAAAATTTGAAGAATATGTTGCTAAAACAAGATCAAATTCTTTTTTAGCTAGTTCCTCAATCATACTATTATAAACAATTCTCCATTCTACTCTAATACCGACTGTTGCAAAAGCTTTTTCAAATGATCGCATCATATGTGGTGCTAAAGATTCTTTATTAATTAAAATGACAAATTTTTTAGGATACTTCCATTTTTTCTTAAATTCCTCATGGGAAACATAGGGTATTGGTTTTCTATTATAATAATTCTTGGGCATTATGCCTTTGGGAAAAAAATGCGGATTGTATTTGAATATATGAGAATGAAAATTTTCATCTGCGAAAGGTTGTTGCACTATGTAGGCTAATTCTTCACGAAACATTTTATTATGAAATATTTTTTTGTTGTGATTAAAAAATAAATGGGCAAAACGCGCACTGCTTATTTTTTCCATATTAAAGTTATCATTAAATGATACAGCTAATTTATGTTCTGGTGGAAATCCTAACAGCACATCTAATTTTTCATTATTGAAATCGTCATAGCCGTCCTTAGTATTTTTTAAATTATAAAAATGAATTTCATTTGAGATGATTTTTTCAAGAAAATAATTCTTGTTTTTTTTCATAATCCATTTCTCATCTTTAGTGTCATAATATGCACTAAAAGGACCTGAGCCCATCGGTTTCTTAGGATCAAAATTCTTTTTTTGATAAATGACAAATAAATCCGAACTCAATATTCCAACAAAAGGAGGATAGGGAGCTTTTAAATGAAATTTAATGGTATGAGAGTCCACGACTTCAATACTAGGTATAATTTCGCCATATTTAATATTTTCTGAATTTTTAAGTACATTTTGTAAGTAGCTTAGTGTATTCGATTCCGAATTAAACCACAAATGCCGCGACAAGCTCCAAGCCACATCTTCCGTGGTAACCGTATCACCATTATGAAACAGGGCTTGTTTATTGATATAAAAAGTATATGTGGTGAGATCTTTAGAAACTGTCCAACGTTCTGCCAAACGTCCTTTAAGAGAACCATTTTCTTCCAAACGCACAAGAGTGTCATATACACATGCAAAAAGCAAATAGTGTTGGTGACTCCATGCTTTTACAGGGTCTAATTCTTTTAAAAACATGGTCATGCCAATATGAATGACTTTATCTTGCTTATGACTTTTAATACTGGAAAAGGAATAGCACTGGAAAAAACTAAAAAATAAAATAATTATTACTTTAACGTACTTCATTTAAAATCAACCTAATTTACTATTGAGAGAAATTTATGTCTGAGTTTTGATATGAACCGAACAGAGTTGAATATGAAATACTTAAAAAAAATAAGATAATATTCACGTCCCTTTTTGTGAATATTATCTTACCAACAAGGTATTATATAATTTCCTTTAAATTGTCAAATCTATATTTACATTTTTATAAAAAATTTTAATTTTTAACTTTTTTCATTTTTTGTTATTTTTTTTAGCAATTTAATTAATAAATATTTTTAAACAGCTTTATTTTTAAACATTTAATAAATTATAACGGCAGTTCCACTTCATAAGATAAATTTTTAATCATTCATCACAAAAAATTAGGAGCACAGCTTAATTTGAATGGGAATATAGTAGGCTAAATTCTTAGGAATGACTTTAATTCCTAAATGACTGCATTTATTACGAACATGAGTGTCTTCAAAATAACTGGTAATTAAAGTGGATTTTTCTCCCAAATTAAATTGATTGATAATGTCTGTTCCTGTTAAGTTGCTACCAATAAATTCATAATCAAACAAAAAGTAAATGTCCCTTGTTTTATCATATTGATTATAAAACTCAATAAATTTTTGTGGATCTTTAAAGTTCACAATTTGAATATCATCAGAAGATTTAATAAGACTGGCAAAGCGGCGCATTAATATATCGTGAATGGATTGGTCGTCATCAATTATCACCAGAGTGCTCTTTGGCGATAGCTTTATTTCCTGAGGAAACCAATTTGGAGCCGAAATTATAGGCATTTGAATAGAAATGGTTGTCCCTTCATTTACTTGGGATTGAATATCTACTTTGCAATTCCAATTTTGGATAATACGTACCGAACTCGACAAGCCAATACCCACACCGTGAGTTTTTGTAGTCATTCCTCCCGCTATCGCTTTTTGCAAAAATTCAGGAGACATACCGCAACCACTGTCAATAAGAGTCAGCCATAAATACTCATTCCGGTTTTCCAATATGAGTTTAATTACGCCTGAGTTTCCCATGGCCTCCACAGCATTGTTCATTAAATTTGAAATGACCGATTGAAATTCTACCATGTTGACTTTGATAAACTCCATATACGCATTTGGAGCAATATGCAGATCAAATTTAATTTTTTTATCTGAATGCATCACTCTTTTTTCAGCAACAATATTTTCAAGTAGAGTGGAAACAATTTCATAGCCTGGTTCCTTCTTTTTTTGAACCATTTCATTTTTAAACTTATGAACCAAATTATTAGCAATGTCATTAATGCGATCCACAGCCGTCCGAATAAAAACCCGTTCCTCTTCGGGCAATTGAGTAACACATTTGACATAAACATTTAAAGCAGAAAGAGGAGAGCGTATGTCGTGAACAACTTGAGCCGCAATTTTGGCAACGGCCTCAATTTCTTTTTGTTGCAGTTGTGCATTATGCGATTCCACAATTTTCTTTGCCATTTCGGCAACGGAATGGTTTAAATAAACAATCTCTTCGAAGTTGGACTTGAAGTGATTGTGGGAACTTGCAATTTCATTGACACTGGCTTTCCGCAAGAGTTGCGATATTTTTTGCACGGGTAAAGCAAAATAGCGGCTTAAATAATTTATAAAAACGGACAACAACAAAGCTATAAATACCAAAGCAAATACAATTATAAACAAACAATCATTTAAAACCTTGCGCATACCTAAATCGGAATAATTTGCTGAAATTGTAGCAGCGCTAATTTTTTTCTCTTCATCAAAATAAGTGTTTGAAGTGATTAACCCCAAATTGGAATTTCTAATATTTTCCTTTTTAAAATCACAAATTTTACTACCGGAAGAGTCGGTTACATTAATAAAATCCAAACCACCGGATTCATAAAATATTTTGCATTTACGAAATACTTCAGAATAAAAACCGGTTAAAATATCGTTGTGAATGGAGTCGGCAAATAAATTTTGGGAAACCAATATTTTGTCTTTAAAAGAATCTTCTAAGGTTGTTTTTACAAGAAAATAGGAAATAAAAGTGTACACTATAAAAACGGAACAAAACAGTGAAAATGTAAATATAAATATTGACTTCCGAAACTTTAACAATTTTTTTTTGGTCATATAACCACCAAATTGAATGATTGTTTAACAGTCTATTTCTTCCAATGAATTTTCCACAATTCACTTTCATAATAAAATTTTGCTTCTGGTAAAAATAAGTTCTTCTTTATTAAAATAGGTAAGCTCGATTGAAACAGTGGGATAAAATAATATTCTTGCTCAAAATCTTTAAAGACTTTGGAATAACTTTTTAGCCTTTCTTTGGGATTATCTATATGACGAAATTCAGCAAGACTCTGAAATAGTTTTTCAGAGGGCATATTGCCATAGCTAAATATTGAATTATTTCTTAAGGGATCGATTAATCCATCGGGGTCGGGAAAGTTAGAAGAATATCCTGCTAAAAGTATATCGTAATCATTTTTTGCTAACTCCTCCATATAACCACTATCGCACTCCTTCCATATTATATTAATTCCAATACTTTGAAATTGCGTTTCAATTTTTTTTATAATATTAGAGTCGAGATATTTTTTTTGTACTAAAGCATGAAGTTTTGAAGGTAATTGAGATTTAAAAATAAAACCCTTATCAAATTCATTTAAATTATTATCTCCATTGTAATACTCATATGACAATATCCCCTTAGGAAAATAAGTTGGGTTAAATTTATATATATGGGAATAAAAACCTTCCGCTGCAAAAGGTTTTTGTACTAAAACACTCAATTCTTTACGAAGTTTTTTATTTTTAAATAAGCCTTTATTCATATTAAAATACAAAT
The DNA here is from genome assembly GCF_001907975.1 of Silvanigrella aquatica. Taxonomy (NCBI): domain Bacteria; kingdom Pseudomonadati; phylum Bdellovibrionota; class Oligoflexia; order Silvanigrellales; family Silvanigrellaceae; genus Silvanigrella; species Silvanigrella aquatica. The sequence goes on along the minus strand of NZ_CP017834.1, from coordinate 1,293,130 downwards.
GTAAATTTCTTAAATTGCTAATTTTTTTAATGTCAAAGTTATTTATTCTTTTTATACCAGCATACATATCCTCTGTAAAATAATCCAATACGACATCTAAATTTTTTTCTATTTCAATATTTTTTATATCTTTGCTATTTTTTAATTCATACAGGTAAAAGGATTCCGTCTTAGGCAATTTTCCAATATATTTTTTATTTTTTCTCATAATCCAATTATTATTATTTGAATTGTATTCGGCTTTATAGGGACCCGAACCAATAGGATTTTTTGCATTAAAATTATTTTTTTGAAAAATGGTGTAAGAAGGCATAACAAGAAGAGATACAAAAGGGGGGTATGGCGATTTTAATTTAAATTGCACGGTATGCTTATCGACAGCACTTATACTGGGATGAAGGGCACCATCGGGGATTTTATCTGGGTATTCTAAAATTTCTTGCAAATAATTTACGGTTGTGGAGCCTGAGTTTTTCCAAAAATGCTTCGAAAAACTCCAAACAACATCATCGGCATTCACAATGGCGCCATTGTGAAACTGGGCATTCTTATTTAAATAGAAAAAATATGTTTTCTTATCTTCAGAAATTTTCCAACTTTCAGCCAAATCTCCCACTAAAGATCCATTTTCATTTATCCTCACTAAGGTTTGATAAATAAATTGAATTATCATAAAATGTTGATGATTATAGGCCAAAATAGGATCTATTTCCTTTAAAAAATAAGAAAAACCTATATTTATATTTTTGCTCTTTTCCAATTCACTACAATTGATATTTTTATGTAATAATATCAAGAATAGCATAATTAATTTCAAAATATTTAACATGAACTTGCCCATTTATCCTTATCATATTTAATAATAATTAAGTTTTTACTTTTCAAAATAGATAGATTTTTATATTTAGCACTGCCAAAAGTAATATTATCTGAGAAGTAGTTAAATATTTGCAAAGATCCCATTTTTTTTAGGCTATTCGTATTATGATTATCACATAATTTATTTGAAACAATATTCAAACTTTTTGAAGAAGTGATATTCTTAGAAGAATTATTCATATAATATAATTTTTTACTCCCTAAGTATTTAAAAAAATAGGGAATATCACCCTTGCTAATTTGATCCCTTTCTTCTGAATTAAAAAAGTCGTTAAACTGATTTAATTTTGTTTTATAGCACTCCGTTGAGTGAAGTATGACTCTAATAGGGTAATTAAAAATTTGCGGATATTTTTTAATAAAGAACTCTTTAAAGTTTAAAAAACAATTGAGAAATTCAATATACCCAAATAAGAGTGGAGCAATAAAATTCATTTCTGAAGACAAATTAAATACCATTTTTAATTTATACAAACCACTTTTGTGCTCTAAAAGTATTTTTGAAGGCAGCAAGTGGGTTTGTGAGACCAATGTAAAATTTTCAAACAAACATTCAATATCTATGGGGCCAAAAATAATTTTATTATTTGAGTCTCTTCCCATTAATATATTTTCATTATGCAGATCATAGACACCAAATAAACTGAGCAATCCGATAACGGCACCAAATGATTCCCAATAGGACTCTCCTAAAATAGGAGCTGAAATGTAATCGCAATTTTGGTATTTAACATAACCAGATAAATATTTTTCACCGACCTCATGAAATTCTAAACTAGGTAACACGGTGAGCCAATCTTTATTTAAATGGCATTCTTTATTTTTTTGAAAATCTTTCAATTCATTAAGAAAAAAGCTATTTTTTTCTAAAAATAGCTTTTCCCAATATATACACCTAGGCTTATAAATATACCTTTTATTAATTTTTTTGACACATTTTTGACCATTGTGTCTATCGCCTAAATTCATTATTAATTTCATTTAAGCTAACTTGTATAGCCATAAAAAGTAGCATTTTCTTCAGATTTTATCAATTCGATCATTTCTAATCCATTCAAATTATTAAATTCCTCAATTAATAATAATTCACTCTCATTACAATTCACAATTCATTCTCAAAAAAAATGTTAAACATATTGAACTCTTCGATTTTTATTTAGGGCAGTATAAACCAACATAACAACACAGGCAATTTGTAAAAACAAAGCTCTAACGAAATTATCGTTATTTAAAATACTGTAAATAAATTCAAAAAATCCGAACACAATTTGACAATAAATCATTTGTGATGAAGAAATAACCGAAGCTTCTTCAGCATCACAAATTTTAAACCATTCACTTTGTATTTGAAGACAGATCATGGGGTAACAAAAAAATGTTCCCGATAATAATAAAATCTTTAAATACAAGTGCTCTGCAAAAGGCAGCAGTGATAAAGAAACAACCATAATAAGCATAGATGTTATAACCACGGGTAAACTTAATTTTACCACTTTACCTTTATTTTTAAGCTGAATAAGTTTGCCACCAAGAAAGAAAAACAAACCATAAACAACAAGGGCAATGGCATAGCCATTATTTTCACCAAAAAACATGTTTCCATATTTTAATAGCATGATATTTGCTCCACCCATGGCGCAGCAAACTAAGATATCTGTAAGCAAAATAACCCGCCGTTGCGGAGTCTTAGTTAAAGTAACAAAACGAGATTTTAAGCTGGTACTTTGCTCATATTTCATAGTAATGCTTTGATTGCGCAAACTCCAAAATAACCAAGCACCAAATAAAGAACCCATAGCATCCACAATTACGACAATCTGTGCCATAATAAGTGAATTTGATATAAATAATAAGATACCAACAAAGACATAAGCACCCTGCGCCAATGAATTTGTAATTAAATTTAAATGACTCGATTTCTGAAAATTAGGGAGCTGCTTTAACCAAGAAAATCGAAGAATAGATATCGATCCATTTGCCAATCCCTTAAAAAAAGCGCAACTAAAAAGTAGCAAACTTGATTGCAAAAAAATGGCAAATAATATTGCTATAGCAACCAAAAAATTTGCAACTTCAGCACCCACACCTATTTTATGTGGCATGTAACTCTCATGAAGCCTAGGAGCACAAATACTTCCTATGACTGTACCCATTCTCATCAGAAAGAAAAAAATCCCAACTTGCAACAAAGAAGCAGCAACAGCAGTACCAAGCACAGGAAAAAAACCTGATGTTACGGTAGCTGGTACTGTCGATACTAATACTTGCAATAAAAAGGGATTAAATTCGACCACCTTGTTAGAAACCTTTTTTTAAATTTTCATATTCAACTTCGTATTTTTCAATACGCCTATTCTGTTCGGATTGAAAACTATAAAATGTTTATTTACTTGTCAAATACATATTTTTCAGTGATTTTTTAATTTATTTTATAAATATTTTGGTAATCTATTAAAAAATAAATATTCCTATAATTTTATTTTGTTATAAATTTATAGGCTTTTATTTTTAAATTAATTTATTGAAATTTATTTTTAATAAGTTAATTTAAAAAATTTTATTTTAAATATTTTAAAATGTTTTTTAAAAAAAATTTTAATTTTATAATACAAGGAATATATTTATACTTAAAAAAACAAATAGAGAACCATTTATTGAAATTTTGAGTAAAGTTTCAATGATGTAAAAATAACATCTAAATCTTTATAAATACAAGCAATATTATGATAATACTAATAAATTTTATATAATAAAAAATGTTAAATTTTTTTAAATTACTTAAAAAATGTTTACAGTAAAAATGCTATTTTAAACATCAGTCACCTAATAAAAACCTATGGCAGTGGGGATATAACTCTGACCTCCAATGCTTATGGAACTTTGAGCTGAACAATTTGATAGCATTCCTGTTGAAGGGGTAATTAAACATTTACTAATTATTTTAGCTGCGCTGTGATCGTTTGCATAAAGATATCCGTTATTAGGAATTATACTTCCAAAATCTATATTCGTCCCAAAAGTATCATATAAACTAGAGCTTAGACTTCCATCGGATGAAGAGATTTCATAAGAATATATATTCTTATCAATATTGGAAAAATAGCCAATTGTATTTCCATTTAGAGTTGTATAAAAAGCCATACTTACTAATGGACGAGTGCCAATTCTATTTGAGTTATTGCAGGCTAAATTGCCGTTGGAGGAATCTTGGGTGCAGATTTTTAATTGATTACTATCACCTGCATAAATAATCCCATTAAACTGATTTAATCCTAAATAAGAGGAACCAAAATTAACTGCTTTATCACATACATTGGAAATGGAACCATCCCCGTTTAGCTGACACTTATTAATAGAGGCCTTATTTGCTAAATAAGCATATCCTTTATAAATAAGTCCTGAGGAATTCATTTTAAAATTAGAAAATATTCCATTCCCGACGCAAGTTCCAATAGTGTTACCATTAAAAGGGCAATTAAGCATTTGTTTTAAATTTGGAATCGTAAGGTATGCCTGATTATTGGCAATAGTAATTCCATTAATTCCAAAAGAATTGCCACTGGACCACACTGTCGCGTTACTGGGGCAAGAGATATCACCAGACTGTAAAGTACAACCCATAATGAGTTTTCCATCTGCCGTCCCAATAACAGGCCGTTTCAAATTAAGATTCATCAAGTAATTATTCCTCACACTTTCCATTTGATCGAAGCTTAAAGCCAGATTTGTCCAAGCCGCGGCGAAGGGCATATATGAATTCAGGGTGTTGTTATTTGCTCTACCCATAAGAGGTAGTGATCCCAAATGAAACTTGCCCACTCCAAAAGCAGAGACATTGTTCGTTGGAGAAACTTGATTGCCGCTAAAGTCTATGACTGTGCCGAATCCGCTTAAAGATCGCGCGAAGAAGTCAGAGCCTCCCGTAGATAATTTCTTAGTAAAGGGAGTGAGAGTAAGAGCATCAAATAAATTTTTAGAATTTATATTCATACCATAGCCCATTCCGCTCTCAGCTTGCGCTGTTAATGTCGTACTGTCATAACCCATCACACCTTGATATTGATTTAGAAAGGATTCCGGTGTCTGTGCATAAGCAACTAACGTGGAAGGATTATTTGAATTGAAGAGAGAGGAATTTGAATCCGCCATTCCATGCGGAGATTTTTTCGAATCACCTAAAATTCCATTTGTATTCCAAGTTAAGGATGTTGATGCGAGAGTCGCATTGTGTGCGTCGCAAAAGAGGTCATACAAGACGTTGTTACCCCTCGTCCCATATCCTGCATTTTGGTAGCTGCGCATAGCATACATCACATCGGGAAAAGGAATGCTGGGGATTTCCGTAATGCATTGGTTGAGGAAATTCTGAATTTGGCTTTGCCCCGCGCTGGTCAAAGCAGAGCCCTTTACCGACTTCACCCTTGATGCGTATGCGCTGATAATGCCAGCAGTGCTAATGCCATTGGTGCTCGGGCTGGTGGATTTCAAATTGCATGTGGTTGTACTCAAGTCCGTGCTTCCCGAAGAAGGCCCTAAGCCATTGAAACATGTGACACAATATGAAAACACAGCACATTGGTCATTTGGTTGCAGAGTATAGGTGCTTCCCGTATTATTTGGTATCAAAGCATTGTTTCGGTACCAGGAAAAACTGCAATTGGAAGGATCACTCCAGGCGCCAAGGTTCCCCGTGAGTGTTCCCGAACTTGCCGAGACGATTCCGGAAGTACTTGAAATGGCTGCCCCCCCCGATGGGGCAATATCACTTGGTGTTGTCGTATTTACGGGTTTGCTAAACAACGCGGACGTCACTGTGCTCAATGGTGATGTGTTGCTGAGAGCCGTACTGGTGTTTTGCACAGAGAGCGCAAAGGAATAGGTTGCCCCTATAGTTAGATTATTGCCATCATATTGAGTACTTGAACAACTTGTCGGGTTCATGCCCTCCGTATGGGCCGCGCTACAAAACAGGATGCCGCTGTGGGTTGGAGTTCCTGCGGAATTCAAGGCATACACATTATAACTATAATTTTGGTTCGTCCCCATTCCATAGGGAGCCACAGCCGTTGCCGCAGGCCAAGAAACTTGAATGGAATGGGACGTGGGGATTGTGACAAGCCCCATTGACGGCGCCGTCACGGGTGGTGTCAGCACATTGAGGGCATTGCTTGTCACCGTATAAGTAGAATTCTTCGCGCCTGTGGCAATCACACTAAATTGATAATTGCTGTTTTCAATAAGGCTTGTAAGAGTGCATGTGACCTCTGTTCCCGGAGTTTGGGCTGCGGTCAAGGCATTTGAGGGAATGCAGGATGAAACTTGCGCCAAGGGCCAATTGCTGAACACAGCTCCTGTCGTGTCTGTATTTCTAGATTGGAGCTGATAATTTACATTGTCCTTACCCTGGTTCAACGTCCAGCTCATCTGCATTTGACCGGGCTTAACATACAACGATTTAGTCTTAGCATACAACGCGTTGTCTATTCGAGATGCGGTAATAGGAGTGGAGAAGGGCAAACTAATAATAGTTCCAAGGTAGAGATCGAGCTTATTGGATGACACAGACGCATTCGCCGTGGAACGATTTTTCGCCTTAATTTGAAACAAGTAATGAGTAGTAGGAGGATTAAAATTTCTCATCTCACTCGTGCAACTGATCTTGACATTTACTCCAGGCGTCACTCCTTTTAACGTGCATGCTCCATTACCAATATTAAAATTGGAATTACTAAGATCAAAAGAAAAGTCGACGGGGGCACTCCCAATATTAAAATTCCAGCTCAAAGTAAGAACACCCGAAAGGAGATCTGGTGTAAACCCAGGAGATACTGCCTCCAGCTTAAAAAGTGCACCAGGAGCAGCGGTACTGAGGGCCGTAATGACAGTCAAAGAGGAAGAGGGAATTGCGCTAGTTTTATCTGTCGCCGTGACTTGGAATTTGTAAGAGGTATTTTGGTTCAAACCATTGACCTGACAACTCAAGGCGGGGTTTGTAGAAGGATCTATCCCTAACACGTTGCAGTTGCTTAAAAAGATCCCTGATTTTTGACTTCTTGGGATGGTGATGCCATCAACGGCAACACTAAAATCTACAAGTGAAGTGCCTATAGCAAAATTCCAGCTTAAGGTCACACTGGTATCCGATACGTTTGATTCCACAAGAGAATAAATCTTGCTGGTATCAAAGTCTGTCGTTGCTGTTAAGTCGCCACTCCCGGTGGTTGTCGTCGCTCCCGTGGCTCTATTTGTTGCGACAACATTGAATATGTAATCTGTATTTGGCTGCAGCCCGCTCACGGTACAGGTTTCTACTGTGCTACCTGAAGTGGGGGTGCGTCCTAACAAAGAGCAGCCCAAGAATGTGGTTGTCACACTGCCGTTTGTGGGCGTCTTCGTTATAATACGATAGTCTACCAGACCATCACCCACAGGCATGGTCCAATTCAAAGTGATAGAATGGGCGGTGGCTGAGCTTTGGGTAAGTACAACGCGGTTGATATTTAAGGCAAACTTTGTTGTGGCTATAGTATCTGTGGACGACAAAGTGGAATTGGAATTGTCTACACTAGTGGCAACAAGGGTATATTTGTATTTCGTATTAGGACTTAAACCCGTGACCACACAGCTTAAGTTAGTGGTAGTAGAAGGAGCTACATTGTTAAGACTGCTGCTACAACTACTAATACTAGCTCCGGAAAGAGCTGTCCCATTTTGCTTAATGGTAAAATTCACCTTGGCATTGGGATCCCCAATACCAAACTTCCAATTCAAAGTAGCAGTCGTATCCGTCACCGATGGTACGTCGACATCAAAGGAACTCGTTGAATAAAAAAGTGTGGTAAAAGATTGTACATTAGACTGCACAATAGTTGGAAAGGGCGATTTGTTCCTAACTTGGATTTGCAAATCGTATTTTGTATTAGAATACAGAGTATCCACAGGACTGGTATTATCTGTTGCTGGAGCGCAAGGATACCAAGAGTAACTATTATAATTTGGGTATCCTTTAATTTTATATAAGATCTGACACTCCATATTTTCCCTGCCTGCACCTTTGCCTAAATCCAAACGCCACTTGAAAGAAGCAGAATTGGCAGTAGGCGTTATGCTATTGCTATTAAAAGTGAACTTATCTTCTAATGGGTTTAAATCTGTTATCACCAGGACAGGAGAAGAGGCAGGCGATAATTTCGTTGGAATTGTGAAACCTGCTACACTACCTACGGGAGCTATGATTACAGGGTTTGTCGCTGTGACAATCTGGTAACTGTATTTTGTATTTTCTGCCATAGGAGCCAATTTGGTAAAAGTAGTACTTGGGGGAGAATTTTGAATTCCATTGTCTGTGCAACTCACTCTATTTGGCGTAATAGCTGAGACTTCATTCCAACACGCAAGAACGTCATTAATTGTAATCGGCGAGGAACTGCTTGCCGGGTTCCGATACACCTTATAAACAACATTTGGAGTTGTCGTCGTATTGTTGTCCCACTCGAGTACCGCATTATTATAGCCCGCACTCACAACTCTAATAGATGAGGGAGGGCTTGGAATGGTCACAGTAGCACTTCGTGGCGAAGAAACAGAGCCGTTGTTATTTATGGCCGCAACCTTCACAAAATAAAGGTTTCCTGGAATAAGGGAAATTATTTCTTTATTGAAATTAGCTCCCGCTGAAACCGGTCGTCCATATCCCGTAGTTGCCGTCGCATAGCTTACGGTATAACTTTTGGCTCCTACCGCGTTGTTCCAATTGACCTGCATCGTAGTTTCAGTGGGACTAATCGAACTGATAGTAACAGCCCCAATAGGAGTTGCTGTTACAGAACTGCTATAGACCACCGCACCACTCTGCAAAAGCGTCTTCAACACAAAATTATAGGCCGTGCCGTTAGTAAGTTGTAATACATCTAAACTTTGTTTACCAAAATTGCCATTTTGAGTGGTCACAGTGAAAATGGTGCTCGAAGTTAAAGCATCATTAGGAGAGGCTATGTAATACAAGAAATAGGTTGATGCGTTTGGGACAGGATCCCAACTGAGGGTGATCTGCCCCGTGTCTGCCGTGGCTGTAAGAGTTACGGGAATTGAGGGGGTCACTGTTAATTGGGCAGAAGTGGTTTTTGCCAAATTGATAGGAGAAGCGCCGTTATTTGCTACAACATAATAGTAATAGGGGGTGCCTATACTTCCTGTATCCGTACAAGGTTGCGCACTGCAAACCAAAGGCGTGCTATTGGCATCCCCAGGCGCGGACGTTTCTAAGGAAGATTTGTACACTTGGAACGTTGTTGCCCCAAGACCTCCACTCCAAGTGAGGCTTATAGAAGTACCCGCCGTTACAGCTGCTTTGAAATCAGTAATAGGAGAAATTGGGGTAATGGCTGCGACAGGGCTTGCCGCAGCATTGCCACCCGCCGTCATCGCTGTCACTCTATAATAATAAATGGTGCTCCCATTGGCTGTTACCGTATCTGCGCCTGGGCATGTCGTCACAGCCGCGCCAGAATCGGGCACCGCATCACAACCACTCACAGTGCTTGGGTTAGTAAAGATAGGATCGTTCGTGGACCGCTCTACTTTGTAACTTAATAGAGAGGGCGTGTCGGCTGAGGGGCTTTGCGGCCAGCTGATGGTCACATTACCCTCAATCGCACTCAGTGTAGGAGCCGTTGCCAGAGGATGGGGAGCCGTTGTTATCGGAATAATATTTGAACTCACTGTAGCACTATTAGAGACACTACTGACAATTACAGCATAGTTGTATTTGATGCTTGCTTTAGGAGAATTAGTGTCGCTACATTGACTCGCAGTTGAATTCGTACAGATCATAGTATCAGCTGCAGTAACCGTACCATTGGAGTTTTCCGAACGATAAAGTTTGTAAATTACGTCCTGGTCACCTTTGACCTTATCCCAACGGAACGTCAAAGGGTTTGCACTCCCACTGACCTGTTCTAAAGTAGGAGCCGTTGCCAAAGCCGTTGCCAAAGCCGTTGTCACCGTGACAAGCGCAGAATCATGAGTAGTTGGGGTGAGAGAATTATTAAAGGCAGAGAGCTTGAACACATACTTCTTGTTTTCCAGTAAGTTACCGACAATACAATTGTTTTTTGGACTTGAGCCACTTGTCGTGCAATCTAAGATAGCTGAACCCCATGTGCCTTGATTCCCAGTTGCATCTGAAGACTGGGATACTTGGTATGTCACAAGACCATAGGCCGCTCCTGTAGCTGAGGGTGTCCATTTTAATGCTACAGACGAGCTGCCTATGGGAGGTACACTTGCAAAACTGAGCAAAGGTGGAAAATTGGACGAAAGATCCGTCACCACAGCATAGTCGGGGTTTGAAAAAAGCTCAACAGCATTAGGAGCCGTGTTTTTTGTCGAAAGACGGTAAGTATAAACCGTGTTTTGAGTCAGAGCAGGAGCTGGTGTTACGCCATCCCAGAAACTTGTAATGCCAGCCCCTGTTGCAGGAACAGCTGTAGTTGTCAAAGAGTTAGACGTGTATATAAGGCTGATAACAGGAGGTACACCCGGTACCACCCGATAAAGCCTGTAATCAATAGCGCCAACACTTCCCCCTGTAGCTTTGCTCCAAGAGAGATTGATTTGAGAGTCTGTCACCGTAGTTTGCTTCTCATCAAACGATATGGGTGTTTGAAGTGCGGAGTAAAACGCAGGAAGTGGGGTCTCATGGACAACACCCGACCCACTATTGTTCTGCGCTGAAACCTTATAAGTATATAAAAAATTTTCTTGAATATTCTTATCTGAAAAGGGAGAAGTCGCGCTATTGGATAAGGAGACCCAATCTCCCGAATCATTTTGCCTAAATACGCTAAATGTCACCACTCCTGTCCCAGCATAAGAATTCCAATTAAGCGTGTTTTGCAAAGGGATTGATTGAGCCTGTCTACTATTTATAACAGGTCCCGCGGTAAGATCCGTTGTAGCCGCAACGGGCGATGAGCTTAAAGATGTGGCTCCCTGCAATGCATTCAACTTATAGCAATAGGTTGTATTAGGAGTCAGTAATGAGTCTGTGAAGGCAAAGGGATCGGACGGTAGCACAGAGACAGCGGTATTCCAATTCAAAGGCGTTAGACTACAAGCGCTATTGGCGCGAGCAACCGTATAAGTGATTTGAGCACTACCTGGAGGTTTATCCCAGGTCAGCTTAATGTGAGTTGAGTCTATTGCGTTTGTTGTTTTAATTGTAGGAGGAGCATCTAAAGCTGTTGTTATGCTTTTTATGGAATCTGTAATATCAGACAGCTCTTTACTGCCTAGAACCGAATCGGTTACGGTAATTTTATAAGTGTATTGAGTATTGGCAACCAAATTAGGATCGTTGTCTACATAGGATAACGCCGTGGGGGTTTGAGAATTTAAAGGCCCTGTCCAATTATTCCCATCACCTTTAAGCTGCCTATAAAGTCTATAAGTCACAGGTTCAGTGCCCGCTGCTGGCGTCCATGAAAGGTTTACACTGCTTGCTGTGAAATTATTTATAGTTAAAGTGACTGGGTCATTCAGCAGGGTAGTTACCGTCAACGGACTCGTCGGGTTATTATAATTTTGATCGGAATACAAAGGGCTTTGTCCTAAAGCGGCATTGGATACGGAAATTTGGTATTTATACTTGGTATTTTGAGTCAAGTGAGCACTATCAGTAAAAGATCCAATTGCTTGACTTACAGGGTCTATAATAATGGGAGAGTTATTTAGAGGTGCTGTTGGCCATATGGATGTAGAATTGTCAAAACGATAAATATTATAAGAAACTATCCCATTATTATTTGCCGCAGGCCAATTTAACCGCAAACTGTTGTACGCGATTTTTGAAGCTGTGGTAAATGCAGGACGGGTGACCAAGGCAGAAGTCGCCGTGACGGAGCTAGAGGGTGACGACTCTCCTGCCGTATTCTTTGCCGTCAAAACATAATAGTAAATTTGGTTTTCTACCAGAGCCGTTTTGTCCGTGCAGACGTTATTGGGAGATGCCGTAGATGCGACGGTACATACCGGGGCTGTGGGTGGGTTTGTCGGGGTTGGAACAAATGGGTTTAAATTTAAAATAGAGCGGTAAACGTTATAAGTGACAGGCGGATTATTGGGTAATGCATCCCAACCCAAGTTCACAGAAAGGGGGACTGTCCCCGCACTATTCACTATTAGCCCTGGTGGGATCCCTCCGGGCAATCGCAATGTCATTTCAGAGCTATCTACACTTCCCCATGTGTTACTTGCTGTTACCATAACGCTATAGTCAAACCCTGTTAATAAATTATTTACCGTTGTACCCAGAGGGGTAGTACCAGAAATGACGGCAGGAAGATTCGTAGTAAATGAAGTGCTTGGAGGAATCCGGTATTTCACAACATAGTTATCCGCACCTACGGAAGGAGTCCATGCCACATCTGTCGAAGAGGTACCACTTGCAGATGGGGTAAGTGAAGTCATTTGAAAATTCCCAAGAGGCATGGCATTCACAGGGACATTTACAACAGTGTTACTTTGGGAGTCCACATAAGAAAGCGTAAAAGCGTACAGCTGTCCATCGGTTAAAGGGATAGAGGGACTTGCCCCGATCACACATGATGCCGAACTTGTGACCACTCCCGTAACGGTGCAGCCCACTTGGGATGTGAGCAGGCATGATGAGCAGGTAATGGGGTTCACGGGAATATAGGAAACGCTGTAGGATTGCGCTCCCAATATCGTATCCCAGGTTATTGTGATTTGTTCAGGCGCCGCCTTCAACTTACTTATAGGGGGGGTTAGTACAGGAATAGCAAGCTCAGAGGTGGTGGTGGTTGCCGTAGAATTGAGTACAGCATTGCTTGCTACGGCCGTGTAGTAGTAGTTTGCATTTGCAGATACATCTAAGGTGCACGTCCTATTCGCACATCCCGATGCCACAAGGATTCCTGTCCCCGAAGGAGGGGGCGCCGATCCGTTTGCCACATTGCCTGCATAAACCTCGTACTTGCTAGCTCCCTTTGCCACGGGCCAACTAAAAACAATTTGCGCCGTAGTAGAGTTTGAGTAAGTCACCGTTGCAAGTGAGAGCGAAAAGGGAGCAATGGGCGTCACCCCTGCGGCAGGGCTATCTGCGAGAGCTTGTCCCGTTGATGTCCGGGCACGAATTTTGTAGTAAATAGGAAGCCCAGTATATGTTATTACGGTATCGTCATAAGCCCTACCATTGCTATCCGCAATACCTGACACAAGGGTGGTAAAATTCGATACAGGATCGGTAGAACTCAGCACATCGTAAGTTAAAAGACTAGATTGCCCTGCTCCCGGACTTTGCTGCCAAAGAATATTGATATTAGAACCTAAAGCCGTAATTACAGGTGCCGTTGTAATAGGATTCGGTAATGTCACTACCGGAATCTCTTTAGATTTCAATGTGTTTATCCCGTTTGTTACAGTAACAGCATAATAATAGGTTTGGCTTGCGCTCACAGAAGTCACGTCATTGCAAAAAACCAAAGTGGCAGCCACAGTCGTAGTGGTTGTGGTCATGCACTGCGGTGAGACTGTGATGTCTACAGGCTGGTTTGTGGAACGGTACACCTTATAGGTTACATTGCCATTCCCGCTAGGAACGGGATTCCAATTTAGAGTGACCTGTGTGTTGCTCACATAGCTCACAGTTAGATTAGGAGTGGTGGTCAGGTTGGTTAAAATGCGTTGTACAGGAGATTCCTTCGTAGAACCGCTCACCGCTAAGGCATTGTTGCTGGCTGAAACTTTGTAATTATAATACGTATTTTCCAAAATATTATTACTGTCAGTCACACTATTTAAGTTATTGGGAAAACCAGTTAATAAACTCCAAGAATAATTTCCAGAAACAGGATCAGAATCTAAAGATCTAAAAACGCTATATGAGATTGTCGTAGGATTGATAGGAAAAGTCCAAGTTAAATCAATACTACTGGTATTATTACTTAATAAATTTAACGCAAGTGGATTCAAAGTAGGCAATGATCTAATATCGCTTGTAACCGTATAAATATCGGAAGCCAAAGCGGCCGGTACCGTGGATTGATTTAAAGTCGTCAGCTTGTAATCATAAGCGGTATTTTCTACAGGAGCCGTGTCCATAAAGGACGTGTTGCTAAATGCAGATGTGATGAGATTGCTAGACCACGTATTTAACCCACTGGGACTGCGGTAAAGCTGATAAGTAATGGTGCTGTTATTCGGAAGCGGATTCCAATATAACGTGATGTTTGTATTTTTGGAAACTGTTTGATTTTGGATAAATTGAGAGGCTTGTTGCAAAGCTGTGGTTTCTGAAACCACAGAAGAAAGAAGAGGCTGCGCTGAAATAGCATTATTAGTAACCGTCACATAATAATAATATTTTGTATTTTCGGCTAAACCTGCTCCTTGGTTGTCATCACTAAAGCTCTGGTTCGAACCTGTATAAATGGGAGAGCCCCAGGTATTTACGTTACCTGAAGAAGATCTATACAAATTGTAGTTAACGGTTTCAAGGCCGGTAGGCGCAGGTGTTGTCGTCCAGCTTAACGTCAGGGAATTTGTTTGAATGCTTCCAATTGTTAGAGTGGGAGCTGTGGTAAGAGCTGTAGTCACATCAACAACATTGGAAGTAAGGGAAACTGATGCCGGTGAATTGTTACTCGCTGTTACATAATACCAATATTTCTTATTTGTATTTGTAGTAGAAATCGTATCTTTATAGGAAAACGGTGTCGTTACTCCCGCCCCGAGCAAGGCCGTTCCACCTGAGGGAGTCCCTGTAATCGGAGTAGCGCTTCTATAGAGCTGGTAGGTGACAATCCCATTACTCGATGAAGGCGGCGGCGACCAGTCGAGCGTAATCCCCGTAGTGTCTGAGGTTCTAACAGCAAGAGTGGGAGCTGTGATTAAAGTCGTCAACACAGAAAACACACCTGTAGACGGGACTGCAACGGCCGTGCTTCTCTGGTTTAGAACATCTACCATATAATAATAATTGGTATTTTCCTTTAACCCCGAATCTTGGTAAGTAAGTAAGCCGCTAAAATAGGGCGCAGAGACAGAAACTCCTCCTGAATCTAAAGGTTGGCCCCAATCAGTAGGGTTGGCTGTCAGGGAACGGTACACGTGAAAAACAACGGGTGCATTCCCGACGTTAAAAGCCCAGGCCAAACTCAAGCTATTGTCTGTCACAGAAGTAGCCGCAAGATTCGTCGGAGGTGTCATCAAGGTTGATGGCAAAGCTAAGGTCGTTTGCGTAGCAGTTGAAGAGCTACTCGCATTGGTTGCTGCCAAGGAATAATAATATAATGTGTTTTCTACAAATGTACCGCTTGGTCCTGTGTCGATGCTTGAATTTACAGGACTTGCAAAGGGAGATAATACTGTGGCAATTAAGTTACCTGGAGGAATAATATTTACAGGGGTATTTGTATCTCTATAAAGCTGATATGTTAAATCCCCATTACCTAAGGAATTATCCCAATTTAACGTATTCGTTGTCGCGTTTGTCGCCGAAATGATAAAGCCACTTGGGGAGTTGGGAAATGTCAACGCGGCTTGAACCGTAGAGTCGGGGGAAATCCCTCCTTCATTGCTCGCCACCACCATGTAATAATAATTATTGTTGTCTTGGAGATTTAAGGTGCTATCGGAGCACGTGGTAGCCGCAATTAAACTACAACCGGGAACAGGTGCATAACCCGTCATAGATGCTAACGGCTTCCGGTATAAGCTATAGCGGAGCGTCCCATTGCTGATAGATGCTATCCAATTTAAAATAATTTGATTCCCTAAAACCATCACGCTCCCCGTGGCGGGCCATGTTGGGGCAACAGGAGAATCAATAATAAACACACTTTCTACGACGCTTGTGATGGTACCCGCTGAATTGCTAGCAATGGTTTGGAAATAGGTATAAACTCCATCTTGTAAATTTTGAACTAAGTGGGGATCCTTCACATTAAAATCACTATTATTTATGCTATTAACGCTACTCCCCGATTGTACAGTGAAATTGGTATTCCCTATTCCATTATCTACAGATCCCCAAGAGACGAGCGCGGAAAGGTGCTGAGGAGTTAAAAATAAATTAAAGGGTTTAGGGATGGCAGGAACTTCATTTTTCATATTGATAGTCCCAAATTTATTCCTTGCCATAACATTAAAATAATACGTCGTCCCATTCATAAGCCCCGTTACCACGCACACCTGGGATTTGGTATGGCTACAGAGAGCTACGGTGGTGGTGTAATTCCCAGAAGAAGTACCATATACCACTGTGTAATCATCTGCACTTATAGCGGCATCCCAGGCCAAATTCACTTGACTATCGGAGACGAGCAAACCATTCAATGTAAATGGCAAGGGCGTGCTTAAAAAAGGGTCGTTTGCCTCATCAATCTGCGAATGGCTGCCTCCTAATGGATTAAAATGGCAACCATGGAATAAAAGTATCAAAAAAAGACATAGAAAAAAAAGAAAAAACCTTTTTATAAAAGTTTGGAAATGAAATTTTTTATTTTCACCTTTACCTTTTTTCCATCTCATTAACACTTGTTTAATTCTCCTCACTTATATACATCATTATTTATAAAAGTATATTTTTTCCTAAAATAAACAATTTTGATAAGATATTTTATTCTGGCATAATAATTTTTTTAAAACAAATTACAGAATAATTAAGGAAAAATTACGAAATAATTACGAAAAAAATTTTTGACATATTTATGACAATAAATTTTTATTTTCATTTTTTATATTGCAAATTAATATATAGATACATTTAAAATAAAGAAGTAAGATAAAATTAAAAAAGGAGATTATTATGTTAAAGAATAAACTCAAATTAATAAAAAAAATACATGTGTTATTTTTATTAATTGGAATGATAATTGGTTTTTTTATACCTAAATTTATTCAACATAAAAGCACATTAGACAAAAGTATTTTTGGAGAACCTTTGTTTGAGTTAGATGGCAAAGTTTGGTTTAGCAATACTCTTCCTCAAAATATGTTATTTGATTATTATGGTTTTGAAAAAAATATATATGATGCAAAAAGAGAATTTCTATTAAAATCAGCTCTTAGGATAGCACTTGCACAAGATAATGGAAAAATGAAAGAATTACCTCCATTACAAAATTTAATTGAAATAACACCATTTGATGATGCATTAGCAAAAAAATATTATGATACGGCCATCCGAATAAATGGAGTACAGATATTTGGTGGAAAGAGCTTTGATAAAGTTAAAAATCTAATAAAAATGCAATTAGCATATCAAAAATCAAATGAAATAATAGATAAAAAATCAGGAGAAATGCTTTCTAAAAATAAGATAAAAATACTTTTACCTGCACTCATAGGTCCTCCTTTGGAAATGGATCTCACTTTATATCCCGTACGTGGAAATAAAAAATCTGAAATAACAGTTGTTGATATTAATGACTATGCCAATGATAAAAGCAGAAAAAATGAGATAGAATTAAAAAAAATAGTTAAAAAATATGCTGACAAAATTAAATTTGTCAGCGTTAATTTTCCTCAAGATAATTATGGATTAAGTGGATATTATGAAAAGAATTCCTTTTGTGCTCAGGAACAAGGAGAAGAAAAATTTTGGACGTTTCGTGATAAATTATTGGACTTAATTTCCGAAGATTCAAAAAATTTAGAAAAAAAATCAAAAGAAATTATAACTCAGCTTGAATATAAACCTATCATAGATATTGCTAAAAATAGTGGTTTAAATATAAATCAGCTTATCAAATGTGTTTCATCAGGAGAAGCACAGCAACATGTGCAAAAAGTCAGAAGCCAGTTTTTGGCTTTAAAGGGTTTTCAAGGCACCCCTTCCCTTTACATAAATAATAGGCCTGTGAGTGTACAATTAGATAAAGTTGAAGAGGCTTTCGAGTTACTTAAATAAACAACATCAATTCTTCATATTCACAAACTGCATGGGAATTTTAAGTTCTTGTTGTTTTTCCTTGAGTAAGGAAATCACTTCTTGCAGATCGTCAATTTTTTTTCCAGTGACACGTATTTGTTTATCTTGAATTTGAGTATCGACTTTGAGTTTTGAGTCTTTTATTGTCTTGGTGATTTTCTTAGCCACATCAGTTTCCAAACCTTGTTTGACTTTAATGCTTTGGCTCATCATCATGCCACCGACGGGTTTGATTTTATCGACGTCGAGGGAGACCAAGTCAATTCCACGTTTGAGCAGTTTGGAATTGATAATATCGGCCATAGCAATCACATGAGTCTCAGAGTCCGCAGTGAGCTTCATTTCACATTTCTGCTTATCTAAGACCAAATCATATTTTTTACCTTTAAAATCGTAGCGAGATGCCAATTCTTTTTGCGCTTGATTCACAGCATTATCGATTTCTTGAATGCTCACTTCAGAAACTATATCAAAACTAGGCATTTGATGTTCTCCTTAAAAATATATTTATAAATTCACATAGACAAAAGAGCCATCCGCTTCGGTACGGATCTCTGTTTCGTATACCGTTAAGGGCACACAAGCGGGAGGCGCTTTTACAGCTCCTCCTTCGGCTATACAAAACACGGCTTTATGAAAGGGGCAAGTGATTTCACTCGTTTCCGAATTCCATTTGCCTTTTTCGAGGGGTTTATCGGCGTGATTACAGTTGTTATCAAAAGCATAAACCTGTTTACTTTGTAACGATTTAACAAATAAGATATCCAAACCGTCCACATGAAACTTAATTGCTTTTTCAGAAGACAACTCGTTAAGTAAACAAACTTTATAAAGTGCCATAAATTAAAAATATTCCCTGCTTAAATTTCTTTTGGCAATTGACTTAAGGCCACTTCAAGAGCACTTTCTGCCATAACAGATAAAAGAGTTTCACTTTCTAAATTAATAAGAGACTCAGCAACAAAGCTTTTTACAATCATTTTACGCGCCTCATTCAAGGAAAAACCTCGTGTTGCCATGTAATACAATTGCTTAGCATCGAGCTCCCCAGTGGCACTACCGTGTTTGCACATAACATCGTTTGGCAAAATTTCAAGGCGAGGAGAAGCGTCGACACGGGCATTTTTACTTAATAAAAGATTTTTATTATTTTGTTTTGCCAGAGTTTGAGGGGCGTTTTTTTCGATAGTCACTAGTCCTTGGAAAATCGCGCGGGCGCGTCCCGACATAATCATTTTGACATTAAGGTCGGATTTTCCTTGGGCTGCCATATGATATTGAATGGGTTCATAGTCAAATTTACCCGTTGTTGCCACAACAGCGGCTGCAGAATGCGCTTCTGCTCTTTTTTCTGCGAAAACAATATTTGAAGTTACACGGGTATTTCCCTGAGGTAACATAATTTGCGCATCGTTTAATTTTGCATTTTCATGCAAAGTAACTAAACGCTCCAGTAAAGTAACTGAATTTCTATTTTCATGTGCAGAATTATGAATCCAGAGTTGAGTTAATTTTGCATTTTCATGCAACTCAAGCGAGTGTCGTAAATAAGAAAATTGATTACCACCATCAATTAAAGCCAATTCAGCTTGACTCGAATCAGCTAAAACAAATTTTAATACGCTGTAGCATTGCGAAAAATTTGGACTCATTTGATTTGCAATGAGAACCAGAGGGACTTCCGTTCCAAAAGATTCCAACTTCACAATCAATTCATGAGGAGAGCTTGCTTTTAAACGACTTGCCAATGCAAAACCAATATCGCTTTTTGGAGCGATAGATTGCACTTCAAAGGGAGCGGAAATTAATTCAATATTTGATTTTAATTGTTTAGATGCGTAAATATCAACACATCCATGACCTATTTCAAGTAAAATAATGCGATGTTGTTCTAATTTTAAGGCTTGAATTCCGTCTTCATTTATTATGTTACTTAATTGCTGAATACGATTTTCAAGTAAATCGCTATTTCTGTAAGAGACTTTCCAAGGTAAAAACTTATTATTTAGAGATTCAACAGCACTGTTACCTTGAAAATTCAAAACTTCATTTTGCGGTAAAAAGAAGGTTTCAGGATTTGTTTTTCGCCAACTTTCTTCGGGATGAGTTGGGCATTTTGGTAAATTATGGGTATTGAGCTCAACAAGTGTCATCATCATTAGCCAACCCCTTCAAATTCAATTTCAATTAATCTATTTAATTCAACCGCATATTCCATAGGTAATTCTTTAACAAATTCTTCAATAAAACCATTTACAACCATAAGCATTGCTTGGCGCTCGGTAAAACCACGACTGGTGAGATAATAAATTTGATCGTCGCTAATGCGGCTGACGCTGGCTTCATGACCCACTTCGGTACCGGCTTGTTCTTCTATTTCCATGGTAGGATAAGTGATTGACGAGGATTTATCGTCCATTAAAAGGGCGTCGCACTGCACTTTACTTTTACAGCCTGTCATTCCTTTGGGAATTTTTACAAGTCCGCGATAAGTAGTCGCACCACCGTCTTTGGAAATGGATTTTGAAGTGATAACGCTTGATGTGTTTGGCGCGGCATGAATAATTTTTGCACCGGCGTCTTGATGCATTTCGCTGCCCCCAAAGGCAACAGACAAGATTTCGCCGCGAGCACGGGGACCCATTAAGTAAACAGCGGGGTATTTCATTGTTAACTTAGAACCGATGTTACCATCGACCCATTCCACCACCGCGTCTTCATAAGCATAGGCTCTTTTTGTCACCAAATTTATAATATTTTTTGACCAGTTTTGTATTGTAGTATAACGAATTTTTGCACCTTTCATGGCAATTAATTCTACCACTGCGGAGTGTAAAGAATCCGTACGATAAACAGGAGCCGTACAACCCTCAATATAATGCACCGAGGAACCTTCATCTGCAATGATTAAGGTTCTTTCAAATTGCCCCATATTTTCGGTATTAATTCTGAAATAAGCTTGCAATGGAATATCTACACGCACGCCTTTAGGCACATAAATAAAGCTACCACCACTCCAAACAGCAGTATTTAAAGCCGCAAATTTGTTGTCATGAGCAGGAATTATGGAGCCAAAATATTTTTTTACAATGTCAGGATGCTCACGCAAACCGGTATCCATATCAAAAAACAACACGCCTTTTTCCTCAAGTTGTTTTTGCATACTGTGGTAAACCACTTCCGATTCAAACTGTGCGGAAACACCAGCCAGGAATTTACGTTCGGCTTCGGGAATACCTAAGCGATCGAAGGTGTCCTTAATTTCCGAGGGCACATCATCCCAGTTTGTCCCCACGCGCTCTGTGGGGCGTACAAAGTAGTGAATATTTGTAAAGTCAATTTCATTTAAAGTTTTTGTATCCCCCCATGTGGGCATGGGTTTTTCGTTAAATATTTCCAGAGCTTTTAAACGGATGTCGAGCATCCATTGTGGCTCACGTTTAAATGCAGAAATTTCTTTTACAATTTCTTTTGTTAAACCCTCTGCCGATTTTGCACCTTTAAAAACATAGTTTTCCTTAACGTGGAAGCCATATTTATAGTCGTCTAAAATGTCGACCTGCGATGCATCAAAGTCTTCACTGTTAGGAATGTCATTATTTTTATTATTATTCATATGGATCTCCTCTTCTCACTTAAACAAGTTAAGTTTTTGAAGATTGATTTTGACGAATATGCTCGTAGCCCATGCGTTCAAGCTCATTAACCAAAGACATGTCTCCAGACTGATTAATTTTCCCGTCTAGTACCACATGGACTTTATCTGGTTTGATAAAATTGAGCAGGCGTTGGTAGTGTGTTACGATAACAAAACTTGTTTTTGTTACTTTGACAATTTGATTGATACATTCTGCAACTATTTTTTGTGCATCAACGTCAACACCGGAGTCAATTTCGTCGAGAATAGCAACTTTAGGTTCCAAAAGCATGAGTTGGAGCATTTCAAGACGCTTCATTTCTCCGCCCGAAAACCCGTCATTTAAATAGCGTTGTAAGGAAGCACGTTCGATATTTAGCAATTCTAATTTATCTTTTAATACTTTTCTAAATTCGGAAACACTCAATTGTTTTTCATGACGAATATTATATAAATTTCTTAAATATTCAGAAAGTTTTAATCCTGGTATAGAAACTGGATATTGAAATGCTAAAAACATTCCTTTTTTTGCCCGTTCCGTTGTATCCAGTAAAGTAACATCTTCGTTATCTAAATGAATACTACCTGCGGTCAAGTGATAGGATTTTGCACCCATAAGTACGTGCGCAAGAGTAGATTTCCCAACTCCATTCGGTCCCATAATGACGTGCACTTCACCCTTGGGAATGTCGAGGTCAATTCCTTTCAGAATTTCTTTATCACCGACTGATGCTTTTAGATTTTTAATGGATAACATTTGGAACCTTCTCCTAAAAAACAAAATATAAATATTAAAATTCTGTCGTTACAATTTTTAATTTGCGTTGATTATTTGAGGATTTCACACAGTTTTCAAGCTTATCACACCCAGATTTAGGCATACCATTTTTGTCAAAATTATCGTTTAAGAGAAGATCCAATGTTTTCCAAGGAAGAGCCGCGCATTTGACACGCACAGGAAATTTACTAACACCGTTTAATGCTTCAATATCTTCATCTAAATCATGGGCATTAACTGCTATTTTACCAGTATAAATATTTTCTGCATGACTGATAGTTTTTTGAGCTTCTTGTAACGTTACATTTTGGAGGGAATTACACATAATACTTGCGCTAGCTTGGCTAATGGAACAACCGGCACCATCAAATCCAATGGATAGCAAAGGACAGGAATCTTTCATTTCAATTTGACAAAAAACTGTAATTATATCACCACATAAAGGGTTTTTTCCCTCTTGACAAAAGCGACACTGCATATTTTTTGATTTAAAACGCGGCCTTCTCGAGTGATCGACAATAACCTCTTGATAAAGAGAATTTAGTTCAATTGATTGTGATGTATTCAAGTTTTCTGTCATATCCATGAACTCCAAACTGCCCAAAACTTGTGCTCACTCATAGGCACTTATTAAGAATTACCACCAGAAAATCGTAAGATCGACATTTGGGACGGTAAATCAACACAATATAAAAATCTACGATAAAACTAGACCCTTTTGACAGAGTTTTTTATAGCTTCAATGGCAATCTCCACATCATCCCCATCGGAATAAGCTCCAAAACTGCAACGAACAAGGGCATCAACTCCCAAATTGCGGATTAAAGGCCAAGCACAGTGGTGCCCTGCCCGCATGGCCACATTGTCAAAATCAAGAATGGTCGCCATATCATGGGCATGAATTTTTTTATGGCGAAAGGACACAATTGTTTCCTTACCACTTTGGGGCGAAAACACTTCAATATCTGGAATGTTTTTTAGCTTTTCTAAAAACAGACTCGCCAAACCACTAGAATGATTTAAGATATTTGTTCTTCCTTTGCTCTCGACCCAATCAATGGCCGCAGATAAACCGCAGGCTTCTGTTATGGGTTGTGTGCCCGCTTCAAACTTTGCAGGCCCTGTGGTCCATAAGCTCTGCTCTAAATTCACATCAGAAATCATCCCACCACCAAATAAATAAGGTGGCAGACGATCGACAAGTTCTTTTTTCATAGCAAGCACACCTATGCTTGTCGGGCCATAAAGTTTATGCCCACTAAAAGCGATAGCATCGGCACCCATAGCGAAGAGATCTTCGTCATGGCTAGACATGCTTTGCGCACAATCAATAACAACCAAAGCTCCTACTTTTTTAGCGAGTGCAATGAGTTCTTCCACAGGATTTATTTGTCCAATAACATTACCAACATGAGCAAATGCAACCACTTTGGTATTTTTCGTAATAAATTGCTCTGCTTCTTTTAAATTTATTTTTAACTTAGAACTTTGCTTTCCTTCTAAAGACAAATAAGCCAGTTCACAATCTTTACGCAATGCCGCTTGTTGCCAAGGAATTAAATTCGCATGATGTTCAATAGTAGGAATAACAATACGACTTTTATCATCCAAAAATAATTCTGAAATTCCATGAGCAACGATATTTAAACTTTCTGTTGTTCCTTTAGTGAAAATAACCTGATTGGCATCAACAGAGGAACCTATAAATTTTGCTACTTTTTCACGAGTATCTTCGTACATTTTTGAAGATCGAATAGAAACCCCATAAGCGCCACGATGCACTGATCCATAATCTGTTTCCATATATTTTGTCATGGCTTGAATAACAGATTGGGGCTTTTGCCCCGTAACAGCAGTATCGAGATAAACAAAGGGTTTAATTTGTCCATCTCCCTTTTTTTCGTTATTTTTAAAAATTGGGAATTCATGACGTATCTTAGAACCGAGATTTTGAGCTTTCATGTTTTTACCTTCCTAGGGGAGCGGGTGAAAAATCCGCCTCCAATATGAAACTGACATAGGGGTCGCAAAATGCTCCGAGGCTGTCAACAATTCTATAAAGAAGATCATACCCGTAAAGAGGGGTATCGATTTCTATTTGAGGGCATTCCTAAATGCAAGTTGGAAAAAGCAGAAAGAAAAAAAGCAATACAGAGAACACAAAAAGGAGTTATCATGAAAATTTAGAAAAAGTCGCTTCTCTCGATTACCGTTGGATTGTTCCTTTAACAAAAAAAATACGAGTGAATTCAAATGTGATAGCAAAGTTTTTTTCCTTTGTTTTTGCAGACATTGCCATATCACCTTTATCACAACAACAATCAGCAGTGGGGCGTTTTGGACTTATTAAAGGAATTACAAAGGCGCTTTTTCCACAAAGCGATTCTATTTTAACACAAATTGAAAAATCTTTCCGGACATTACAAGAAAATATTGGCGAAATTTCTTCTGAAATTTTAACAGATACAGAAGTAACACAAGAATTACTTGTTCCATTTATCGAAATGGTGTGTGTTACAATTGAAAAAAACCCTCAATTGATTGCTCTTTTTGGACAACCACAAATATTAGAGGCTGCTTTTGGTACATTAGGCGAACGCATGGCCGCGCTTGTGGAAGTCATCCCTGCTCTTTCATCCCGTGCAGCAGAAAAATTTCCCGACTTAAAAGAAACATTTTTTCAAGCTCTTTTTCAATTAAATAAAGAGGAACGTGAAAAAATATATAAAATTTCGGAAGAAATATTAGGAGAAGTCTATAAAGAAAAAGTATTTCCTTTATTAAAAAAGACATTGTCTAATGACCCCAGAGGTAAAGTTTTAGCCCCTATTTTAAGCGGTGCTATTGAAGCCATTCCAGGCGAAAGCTGTATTAATGCTGTTTTATCTATTGCCTGCACGCCTCATAATGAGTTTTCTAATGGCAGAGTGATTGCCATTGCTATACAAGAAATCGGAGGACTTTATGTCAAAATATCTCAAGTTATTTCCGAATTATGCCCTCCGAGTTTAGCGCGAGAACTACGGACTAGCCAAGATGATGCGGGTGGTATTTTTCCGAGTATTGAAAAATCTTGGGAATATTTTTTAGAAATATTAAATACACCGGAATATCAAATTTGGAAACCTTATCTTATCATACCTGAAAAACCCATTCGTCATTTTGCCAGTGCCAGTGTAGGAGCCTTATATTTAATTCCATTGAGCCCTTTAGGAAAAGAAAAATATCAAATTGAAAATGTTTTAATTAAAATTCAACGACCAAATTTAAAAGAACTTTTTGCGACTCAATGCGAACATATTTTAAAATTAACCGATGAAGCAAATAAAATTATATTAACAGATAAATCCATTGGTGATGAAACTCAATCGGAATTATTAGGTCTGGTATCGACATTAAGAAGATCTGTCTTAAATTATCATAAACAAAGTCAAGAAGAACTCGATTTTACAACAGAAGAAAAAAATGCGGATAAAGTTCGAGAAGCCTTAGGTGACAATAAAATCATTCGTATTCCTCGTTTTTTCCAAGCCAATATTGATGTTGTCTTTATGGAAAAAATGCCGGGTATTAAAGTTACAAAAATTGTGCAAGCAAAATATTTAAAACGCAGAGAAATTGCAGATAATATTGCGCAAGCTTATATCGATTTGGTATTTACAAAGGGAGTGGTTTGGGCAGATCCTCATCCAGGAAATATTTTATTTGATGATATTTCAAAACAAATTTCCATGATCGATCTTAATCCTTGCTTTATTTGGGATATAAAAACCCGTCATGAGTTTAAACATTTAATTTACCGACTTTTGTTAAGAGATGCTGATGGTGTCTATAAAACTCTATATTATTTAGTGGATAATCCGGAATCATTGCATTCCAATACTATTATTGACGACTTAGCTAAATTTTTAAATTTATCCATGGGCAGTGCGAGTTTAACAAGATTTGTTGGTGAATTTATTAAAACATTAAGCGAAAATCAAATCGATTTAAAAGTTCAAGTCCAAGCCGCATTAAGAGGTTTAAGCCAAATTGCCTTAACAACATCATCTATTTCGGCACGCAATAGTTTTGGTCGTATTTTAAAAAATCAATTTAATTTAAAAGAACTCATTGGCACTGTCTGGGATGTGGGAATTATTCGAGTTTCAAAAGTGATTTTATCGACTTTGTTTGAATTCACACGACAAATGCCCGAGTACGATATTGGCCCTGTTTTAGATGAAAGAGATATTACAACTTTATCTTATCGCGTCCGCGAACTGGCCAAAGCCAATGTTTGTCATATTCAAATTCGCCGTGTTTCCCCCGAGGATCATCCCAATTTAAAAATGAGTCAGGACGGACAAACTATTCTTATCACAAGTGATCTTTATATTGAAATTGTCGATAAAGTAAAACCTGCTGTCGTCCGTTACGTTATAGAAACGCCCTCAAAAAAATGGTTAAAGGAAAGACAAGAGTTTGTAAAATTATCGAGCATCGCAAGAGCTTTTTGCACAATAGAATGTTTAGAACAATTAAGAAGAAATTCCCTTGATGATTATTGGCGTATTGTGGAATCGTGGAGTAAAATCTCCTATTTAAGAACTGTTGAAGAAACACAATTAATTGGAGAAGTACAAATCGCGGCACGCAAATTATACTCGTTACGTTTTGCCAATATTTGGGAATCCTCTCTTTCAGGATTACCGTTAAGTTCTCGAATTATTTGGCGAATACTCATGCGTGTCGAGTCCTGGAAGGAAAGCTCTAAACAAAGCTATTTCATTTCACAAAAAAAGAAATTTGGCGATGTTCTATTGGCAAATTTAGCTTACAGTAGTTTTTTCCGCATGAAAACCTTGTTGTTAGAAAGTATTTTATGGTCATTACGTCGTTACATTAGCAATTTAAAATTTTCAATGCACTTATTACCAATGACAACCCAAGAATTAGAATATTTAGTTTTATTTGGCTTAAGTAGAAAGAAATAAGAATTAAACATTCAGTAAATAGAGTTTAAGCATTCTTTATAGTTTTCACTATTTAAATTATTATCGGCAGCACAAATATAATAATTCCAATTATTTTTTACTTGTGTATTTTCATTACCCATGGAGTAAAAATTAATAAATTTCCCATCGGATACTAAAGGTTCTTTAAACCATTTTCCAATTAAACTTTGAACTCCGACATAAAGAGTTTGACTTTCATAGAGTTCATCAAAATTATAAAGTTCTTTCCATTTTTTTTCTTCTCTGCCAAAGACATAACTTAATGAATTCATAAAAATATTTGCATCATTTAAAGTAAATATTTGAAAACCTGGATTATTTTTATGAATGGGACTCACCGAAGGGACAGTAAGAGAAAATAGTTCTAAATCATTATCAATCATTTGAAAGGAATTAAAATGGGTGTGGGCAACTAAAATTCCGGCAATGGAAGAGAAATGATTCGATAAAATTTTCAAGTAAGGTTTTTCAATTAAATTAGGATTATCCTTCCAAAATAAAACAGGATCTCCCCCTTTTTTTAACGAATTTAAAGATGAATAGGTATCTATACCAAAAGGAATATGCGATATGATTAATATTTTTTGATTTTTAGCATTTTCTAATTTTACATTAAGCCAAATCAGTTGCTCCTCAATTATTTTATTGATGTCTGCTTTATCTTTGCTTGTCGCTTTTTTAGAAAAAGGATTGGTATTGAGCGCAACAACAGAAAGTCCTTTAATTTTTGTTTTAGCAGAATAATACCCACCAGACGAAAAAGAATCTGAATTTTTAATTTGCTCGGAATTTAAAGCCCAAATATTTTTTAAATCATTATAAAATAATGATGTCTTTGGATTATCCACATTATAATTATCTATATAAGAATCATTATTGCCAATAACAGGATAAATTTCAATTTGTGCAGGTATAACAGAACGAATTTCATTTGTTAAAAACTGATAGGTTTTTTTAATAAAATCTATTTTTTTTGGATCTAATTTATCTTGAGAGTATAATTTAAAATTATCTATAAAATGATGCCCCAAAAAATCGCCAAGAATCACAGCAAAACGAATATTTGAATTTTTTTCCGTTATTTCTTTAATTCCATATAAAAATGATTCAAACAAAGGATAATTTGTGTCCTCTCCTGAAACTGATGGGGATAAATTTTCATGATATTTTTCAAAAATTTGTTTCCAATTATTAACTTCGCTTTCATTTAATTCCCGAATTAATGCGGAGCATTTTTTTTTAAAATTTTTATCTACGCAAATAGCAAAGGGATTAAAATGAATGTCACTCATGGCTAAAATATTATTATATTCTCTTTGAGAATAGGCTGCCTTGATAAAAAAAATACTAAAAAATAAAAAGAGAATAGAAATTTTTTTTCTTAGCATTTTTTCTCCAATATAAACTTAATTTTTAAGTTCCGCAGTCCATTTGTCACTTTCAATGTAGTACGTTACGGCCTTACCATAGCCTCCTGATTTTTTCCAGTCTGCTAAAAAAGAATTAAATTTATTGAGTAGTTCTGTATCCTGCTTCCGAACACCCACAGCCAAATCTTCATAATTTAATTTTTCAGATAAAATAACCAGTTTTCCTTTATTCTCGTGAGAGGCCATAAGTGCAAATACGGTATCTTGTGCAAAGGCATCGGCTCTATTTTTGAGGACAGCTGTTAGCAAATCAGAATTGGTATCAAAACGCAATAATTTTGCATTTTTTAAGTTTTTTTCTAAATACTGCTGCCCGGTGTTCCCTGTCTTTACAGCAATTTTAACACCTTCTTTATCCAAATCTTGAAGGTTCTTAAATTTACTTGAATTATGTGAAGATATCACAAGGGAATTACCACTTTTATAAATGACATCGCTGAAATTAATTACTTTTTTTCTCTCTTCGGTAATAGACATACCACCAGTAATAAAATCACATTTTTGAGATAAAAGTGCGGGAAAAATTCCTTCCCAACGTATATCCACCAATTCTAATTTTACATTTAAATATTTGGCAAAATTATCAAACATAAGGATATCGAAACCAACCCATTTGCCTTTTGCTGTTCTCACTTCAAAAGGAGCATAGCCTGCACTTGTACAAACTTTTAATTCTTTTTGTGTCTTAATTTTTTCGAGTTGGTTTGGCACGGACTGTTCTGCAAAAACCTCTAAGGAAACAAAAAAGAAAAGTAACAATAATTTTTTTAGCATAATTTATTCTCACCATTTTATATGATTTAAGAAATATCAAGGGAAATAGGACAATGATCAGAGCCCATAACATCGGCATGAATAGAGGATGCATAAATTTTGTTTTTGATTTCTTCTGAAATAAAATGCGCATCGATACGCCAACCTATATTGCGTTGCCGCACCCCAGGACGATTGCTCCACCATGTATAAAATCCCCCGCGTTTCTCAAATAATCGAAAAGCGTCCAAATAACCGTCATCTAAAAACTTTGTTAACCATAACCTTTCTTCAGGCAAAAACCCAGGATTTTTTCGATTTTGTTGCGGATTGGCAAGATCGATTTCTGTATGTGCTATATTAATATCTCCGCCTAAAATAATAGGGATATTTTCCTTACGAAAATCATTCAGTTTTTTATGGACCGCTTGGCAAAAGGCAAGTTTATATTCTAAGCGTTTTCCCTCCGGCTGGCTATTTGGAAAATAAGCTGCAGAACAAAATATATTATTGTAAAATAGACCTATAAATCGCCCTTCTCTATCTAAATCAATATTGCCAAGTCCCACAACAAGATCTTTTTCTTGAATCGGTAATCGCGTGTATACGGCCACACCGCTATATCCTTTTTTATCAGCAGGATGCCAAAAACTTTTGTACCCATAGGGCTCAAGTTGTTCTTGAGCCAGCTGCTCCGGTAGAGCTCTTGTCTCTTGTAAAAAAACCATATCGGCATCGGATTTTTTTAACCATTCAAAAAAACCGGCTTTTGCCGAAGCACGAATGCCATTAACATTCCAAGAATAAATCTTAAGACTCATGAGTGGTTGACTCCATTTATTGATTTCGTTACAGAAGACAATTGGTAAAAATCCGACGGCTTTGCAATGTGTTTGCCACAGGGACCTACCTAAGGTATAAAATTTTTCTAAGGTTGCAAAATGATTAAATATTTCCCCAAAATACTCAACAGTATCATATTTAAACTGCTCATCACTCTGATATTTGGTTTCTTTTTTGGAAATCTTTTACCAGCGTCTATGCAATCTATTTTATACGCTCTCAGTCTGACATTAAAAGAGACCCTGGTTTTTTTCCTCCCTTTCATTATATTTAGTTGTATTTTTTCTTGTCTTCTTTCATTTAAATCGAATGTATTTAAATTTATTGTAATATTGTTAGTTTGTATTTGTATTTCCGGATATATTTCTACATTTATTGGCTATAATGTTTCAAAATTTGCCCTTTCGGGCTTTGGTGATGTTCCTTTAGCAAATGCGATAGCAAATAATACCAATGCCTTAAAACCATACTGGGACTTAAAATTACCTTCTTTAATATCAAATAATTTTGCTTTATTTGCCGGATTTTTGTCAGGAATTATTTTTTCATACTCACGTTTTAAAACTCAAAAAGTACTCCATTTTGCCAACAAAATGCGGAATATTGTTACGCTATTTTTAAATAAATTATTTGTCCCTGTTCTTCCCTTATTTGCCCTCGGATTTGTCATTAAATTAGAAAGCGATGGTGTACTTTCCGTCATCGTGAAATCTTATTTTCCTTTGGTTGTAGCCATTATTTTAACTGAAATTCTATATTTATCATTACTTTATTTCATTGGTGCTGGATTTAGCCCTAAAAAATTCCTTTATTTTGCAAAGAATGTGCTGCCTGCAGGTATGATGGGTTTTAGTACTATGTCCAGCATGGCTGCCCTTCCCTTAAACATCAATGCAGCAGAAAAAAACACGGGACAAGTGGATCTCTCCCGTACTATTGTTCCTGCAACGGTTAACGTGCACCTGGTGGGAGATAGTATTGCTGTGCCCATGATCGCTTTTGCCATCATGACGACTTTTGGATTGAGTTTTCCCGATTTACCGACATTTTTTATGTTTGCTACTTTATTTGTCATTGCAAAATTTGGTGTGGCCGGCATTCCTGGGGGCGGAATTGTTGTGATGATCCCTATTTTAGAAAAATATTTAGGATTTTCACCAGAAATGAGCGGCTTAATTACAGCAATTTATATATTGCTTGACCCTTTAAATACCGCAGCTAATGTTTTAGGAAATGGTGCCTTCACTATTTTAACGACAAAAATTTTAAAGAAAAAAGAATCTGTAAAGCCAACTCTGAGTGTAAATTAAGCATGTCCAAAATTAAATTTTAATTTTGTAATAAATTTATATCCCTCCTCAGCTCTTCTTTTGTTGTTCTGTAGTTCAAGAAATTCTAAATATTCTAAAGCTTTTACGGGCGCTGCATTTATATTCGACAATTTGCTTGATTTTAAATAATAAGAAATAAATCCTTGGTATATTAAAGAATAAATATTAGAAATTTCAGCCATTAATTGTTCAATGGCAGGTTGTCTTTCCGAGATTTTATTTTTTTGTTTATGATCTAATGTATATTGCATAGAATAAAAATAAATTTCCGATAGATAATGATAAATTTCTGCTAAAATTATTTTTTGTTCTGAGTGATTTAATATTGAATTTTTTACAAAAATAGAATCCGATTTTATAATTTGATTCGAAAAAATTTGCAATTCATTTAATTTGGAATCCATTTTTTTAATTTTATCCGACCGTATTTTCATTTTAATTTTGCTCTTATCATTCCAATTTAAAATCAATTGATTTATTTCTAAACAGATTTCTGAAATACGACGTGTTCCATCCAATAATAAGCTGACTGTATTTGCATTTTTAGGAGTTTGAGATAATTTTGAACCTACGGGAACAAAAGGTATTAATTTAAAATTCGGATCAAGAAAGTGAGCTCTATTCAGAGCTATATTTTCACGCCCTGTTAGTTGATTGGAAGTCCGAACTGATTTTTTAGGTGGAATATTAGGATTAATATTTAATTTAATTTCGTTAGCAAATTCGATAATTTTTTTATTGCCTGGATTTACACCAAAATTTGTCAGTGTTTTATTTCTATTTAAATGACGCTGCATTTTATAATCAAAATTAAAATTACTATAATTACCTTTTATATCGCAAATAATATTGTCTTTTGTTATTTTTAAAACACCAAAAGAAGAATCTCCTTTTTGATCATTCAAATAAATCAAATTACTTTTATCATGAATTTTGTGAGGATTTTTTGAAGAACAATTTCCAACTATAATTTGAAATAAATTTCCTGCACAGTGTAATATTTGATTATTATGCTCGTGAGCTGATATAATTAAATTTAATCCCTTATATAATTTATTTTCAATTATAAATTGGTTAAAACCTGTAACATCAGGTTCATGAGCATGATGTCCCTTTGTCAAAATAGGATGATGCGAAACTAAAATTTTCCACAACGCTTTAGATGATTTCACTTTATGAATAAGCCATTCCTGCTGATTATTATCAAGAAGTATTGTATTTGAGTCTATACAAAAAAATTCAAACAGAGGTTGTTTTTGAATTTCCATAAATTGATGATTTAAAGAATAATACCTGCCTGGCATATACCAACTATTGTTTATAGAAGAATATCCTATCTGAGCGTAAGGATCTGCTTTTTTTGAAATGTGGAATATTTTCATCAATCTGCTTTTAACAGAGTGAGCGTAATCATGATTGCCTAAAATAGGAAAAAAGGTATGTCTTGGGAAATATTTTACATAGGGATCTTCAAAACATTTTTTGAATAAGGGAGAATGGAAAGATTCAACACCATTTTCATAAAAGTTATCGCCATTCAATAGAAAAAAATCAGGTTCAAAGTTTTCCTTATTACAATATTCCCTGATAAACTTTCCATGATGTTGATTCCCTTCTCCGTGGCATCCAAAAAAAATAACATTATATTCCTTATTTTCAATCAATCCTTTTCCCTTATAAGAGTTCCTTGAACTTTCGAAAAATCTATCAATTTCAGAAATTTCTCCAGGTATCAGCATTTCCTGCCCATTACCATATTTTTTCATATAATTAATCATTTAATAAACCTCAATAAATTATTTTTTCTAATCGAATCTCCACAAAATCAAATTTAAAAAATACTCATTTAATAAAAAATAACAAAATTATTTTTAAATATTTAATAAATTTTTTATAATATTAAAGTATAACTTAATAAAAATAATTTATTTACATAATAAAAATTACAAAATAATAATTTAAAGTTTAAATATTTTTATCAAGGGCTTATGAGATTGATTTATTTTATCAAATTAATATAGAATAGTTACTTAAAAAGTTTCTCACGAATTTTTTCAGCTAAAATTTTAGAAACTTCATCGATGTTAATAATTTTAGATTCACAGATAGTTAGACTTTTATTTTCATTTACTGCTGATTCTAAATTGATAACACCGCGACCACGCAGACCACAGGGCACAATAGTCGTAAATGTCTCAAGAGAATTATTTACATTAAATGCAATACCATGCTTAGTTACTTTATTTAAAATGCGTATACCTACAGCACCTATTTTATTTTGCCCTACCCAAACACCGGGATTGATTTCATCACGATTTGCCGCAACACCATAGTGCTGCGCTGTTTCAATCATGGCTTCTTCTAAATGGTTTACATAGGAACGCACGCTCTGTTTTTGTTTATCAATGTGAAAAATAGGGTATATGACAATTTGCCCGGGCTCATGCACAGTGACGCTGCCCCCCCTATCAATTTTATGATAAGCCACCCCTTTATATTTAAGTTGTTCAGGTGGCACAATCATATCTTCAAATAACTCGCGCTTCCCCATAGTAACTGTAGGGGGATGCTGCACAACGAGTATCACCCCCTCTTTAAAGGGATTGGCAACGATTTCGGCGTGCATTGACTCCATTAAGCCAAGAGCATCACTATAAGGCATTAAGCCTAAATATTTAATTTCCATCTTATTGAATGGCCTCTCGAATTCTTGCGGAAAGGAAGTCCATACCCCAAACCACTAAGAAAATGAGAAAGGCAAGACTTCCGACCTGTGTCCAACGCGCGAGCATTTGTTCTTGAATTAAAATGCTACCAATACCACCACCACCGACTAAGCCAATGACTGTAGCCATGCGCACGTTAATGTCCCACCGATAAATGGTAAAGGCAAGAAAGGGAAGAACCACTTGAGGAACCACGGCGTACCAGACTACAGATATGCGATTGGCACCGGTGACCTGAAGAGCTTCCAGAGGACCTTCATCCACGCTTTCGACTGCCTCAGAATATTGTTTTACAAGACTGGAAATACTATGAACCATAAGAGCCATAGCGCCCGCAAAGGGACCTATGCCAATCCACACGGAAAATAATATGGCCCAAATTAACGGCTCTATGGAACGGGTTATATTCATATAGGAACGAATAAGAATATAAAATGATCTCATAAAAAAGCTATGTCTTGTTAAGTTACGCGAAGCAAAAAAAGACAATGCAAATGCAACGGGAACACTAAAAAATGTCGCAATAAATGCGAGATAAATAGATTCCGCAAGCTTGCTCAAAGCTTTACTAAAATAAGTTAAATCATTGGGGACACATTGAATATTAAAAAGTTCCACTTGATTTGCAAAAACAGCATTATGAATTTTAAGAAAGATATTTAAAATCCATTGCAACCCTTCATATATAGAAAAAGAACCGGCCGTTTCTCCGACACCAGGAACGCCACATGCCAGCTGCAAAGTCAAGCGTCCTGCTCCTAATAACCCATCAATTTGTAGGATTTTCAGTAAGCTGACATTGATTAAAACCATACCTGTGACTAAAGTAACAAAGACCAATAAATAAGCTTCTATGCGAGCTAACTTCCAATGATTTTGTAATTTAATGGAATCTTCAGGATTTGTGACCTGTAATTTAGAAAGGCTTGCTATCCACGAACCAAAGCCTTTACATTTTAAAGAAACAAAAAAACCAACAACGGCACCCATACCAAATAAAATAAAAAACCAACTCCATGGGAATTCAAAGTAACGGCTGTCAAAATCTATACTTTGAATAAAATTTAATGCCCATTCAGAAGGAGTGTCATCGTAAGCAAAATTTTCTATAATGGGAAATAATATTGAAAATACAAAAATTTTTCCTAAAAAAATAAAAAAATAGCCCCAAACAAATAACTCTAAAATAAGTCCGGTAATTTCTCTTTTTTTTCTTTTTGATTCATCCATTGGAATAAAAGATGGAAATTTCATTAGTTTATCTCCACTTCTTTAGCATCGGCGCCGTATATATCTTTAAACCATTGTTCCGTAATATCTGTAGGCTTTCCTTCAAAAACCTTCTCCCCATTGCGCAAAGCAATAACGTGTGTGGAATAATCACGAACCAGGCTTAAAAAGTGCAAATTACAAACGACGGTAATATTTCTTTTTTGGTTTAAATCTCTTAAATAATTCATTACAGAGTAACTTGTTGAGGGATCTAATGATGCTACGGGTTCATCGGCTAAAAGCAAATGAGGATTTTGTACGAGAGTGCGCGCAATGGCCACGCGTTGTTTCTGACCACCAGAGAGGCCATCAGCACGCACATAAGCCTTATCCGCAATACCCACTATTTTTAATGCTTCATGCGCATCAGCAATCCATTCTTCAGGCCATTTTTGAAAAATACCGCCCAAAAAATGATCGTTTAATTGTCCTAGTCGCCCCATAAGCACATTATTCAAAACACTACGCCTATCTATCAAATTAAAATGCTGAAAAACCATTCCTATATTTTTGCGGACTTCTCTTAAATGTTTTTCATTAATATGAGTAATATCTTGTCCTTCAAAAAAAATCGAACCCGCTGTGGGTTCGTGAATGCGGTTGATGCATCGTAATAAGGTCGATTTTCCAGACCCCGATAAACCTATTACGGAAAGAAAGGCTCCCTTGGGAACCTCAAATGAAACATTTTTCAATGCTTTTGTTCCATTGGGATAGGTTTTAACTAAATTCTTAATTTGTAAAATGGGCTCGCTTTTCCTTTCCGCTTGGAATGTCACTCTTTAGTCCCTTCACTACTTAATTTTTAAAAAATATTTAATCTTGTAAATGGATCAGGCAAAGATTCGCCAAAACCAAGATTATATCCGTCACCACTTCCTAGTTGCACTCGGTAATAAATGTCAAGGTATCCTAATACTTTTGCCACATATTTTTTTGTTTCGACAAATGGAATATTTTCATAAAATTCATCAATAGTCAGGGAATTATTCTGACTAATCCAACGATTCACCGCTTCTGGGCCACTGTTGTAAGCCGCGGTGGCTAAAAGGTAATTTCCATGATAAATTTTTAATAACATTCTTAAATACCATGCGGCATAAGCAATAGATTGCGCAGGATCTTTTAATAAACTCGCGCTAAAATTTTCTTTCCCAATATGTTTTGAAATATGAATTCCCGTATAGGGCATGATTTGCATAAGCCCAATCGCCCCGACTGAGCTTTCGGCGTGGGGATAATAAACAGATTCCGCCCGCATAATAGAAAGGAGCCAAAAGGGATCAATATCAGCAAGGCGTGCTGCATTTTGTACATCAGGCCAATAGGCAAGTGGGAAATTTAATTTCCAAAAATTGGTTTTTTCTGTCCATATTTCACCTGCCTGATAATCATCCAAATCATTTTCAAAATAATTGCGAGATAAATCCGAAGACATTTTATAATCCATGGCAGCATATGCTAAATTGGCAAGAATAATGACCTGATTTTTTTTCATTTTCTTTAAATTTATTTTTTTAATATATAAACTAGCAATATCATTTAAATTAAAATTAACCAATGTTCTAATATATTCAAAATTTTTATTTTTTAATTTCTTTTTCAAAAATGGATTGGTTTTTGCAACATAAAAATCTTTAAAGTTAAAATTATGCGGTATATTTTCTTTTTCGTTTTTAGATAAAAATTCTTTTAAACGCCATCTTGCAAAAATTGAATAAGGATAATCAACCGTCTTTTTCGAAATTTCAGAAAGATTTTTAAGAAGTAAACTTTTTTCATTTCTTTCTTTTTCAATGATTGATAGCCAATATTTAAAACGAGTTTTAGTTGGATTTTTAGTTAAGTAGTCGTTTGCAATAACTTCAGCTTCTTTAGTTTGATTTGAAAGATAATATTGCCAAAAAAGAAACCAACTCTGCTCATCTTTAGAATTATAAATATTATTTTGATTTGCAAAAACAGCGGCTTCTTTATTTCGATGAGCAAAATGAAGAGAAAATGCGTATTTTAATTTTGCATTGTCAGCAAGCTTTGAATTCGGTAATTCCGTAAATAATTTATAATAGACTTGTGCTGCTTTAATAGGTTTATTAAGCGCATTATATACCCTACCGCGCATGTCTAGTAATTTATCTTTATTAAAAAAGGCTGTATAGTTTTCTGATTGCGACAAATAACTTAACACATAATCTGCCATGCTATATTCTCTAGCAGACATAAGCAATTCTGCAATTCCTAATAATTTCTCTTTTTCTTGTTCATTTAAGGTTTCAACAGGATCAAGTGGCACAGGTTTATGAGGATTAATACCAACTAAAGCCAAAATATAATTTCTAGAATCGGGCTGTTTTCCTATTCTTTTATAAACTTCTCTTGATAAATATTGCATATTTTCTTCTCGAAAATATAAACTTCCAATACTGCCTCCCGAGCATTCAATTTTCGATAAAATACTCATAGCTTCACGTCCTGACTTTTCCAGAGGATAAAAAAGTAAGGGTTTTTTTAAAAATGTAAGGGCTAAATTAGGTTGATTAAATGACATGGCAGCAGAGGAAAGTTTTACTAAAATTTCATTTAATTTTTCCCAATTTAAATTTTGATCAATAATTGATGAATGCGTATTGTAAAATTGCAAAGCTTCAGATTTTAAACCCGCATCTAATAAGGAATCAAGATATAAGGGAGCAGCGAGAGAATTTAAATTTGATTGTTGTTTTGCTATAAGAGGTTTTAATAAAAGAATAGCTCCCGCATCATCTTGAATCTTATTCAAATATTTTGCATAATATAACTTATAAATTTCACTTTGTGAATCGCTCATTTTATTCTTAATTGACTTTAAATTTTTAATTGCAATATTCGCATAATCATTTAAATCATTATCAACCGCCATATTTAGTAGGCCAAGAAAAATATATATCTTGTCTTCAATTTTTTTCTCTTTAATACCCTCCACTTTAATTTCTTCTAAATTTTTAATAGATTGTTCATGCTTGTACTTAAGGAAATCTTGGTAAAAAGTAATATACTTTTTACCCATAATTTCTGAATTCGTACTTTCGCTGGCGAAAGATTTTTGTATAATAACATTGCTACCTAATGTAGCAATTAATAAAAGGAAGAGCATGCTTAAAAAACTAAAATGGCTTTTACATCCCATATCAATTCTTATCCTCGCCCAAATATGTTGGGGTCTTTTAATGTTTGTCTGGATCAGATGGTACATTCTAAGAAGCCAAGAAATAAATAGCTTCATCGAAAAAATTCCTGTGCCACCGACAAGCTCGGGGCAATGGATTATTTTAGCCCAAGGGTGCATCCTCATGGGATTCATCCTCATTGCCCTGTACATGATTTTTGTTAGCCAAAGACGTTTGTCGCGCATTACAAAAATGCAAGATACGATTTTAAGCAATGTAACACACGAACTCAAAACTCCACTAGCTAGTATACGCCTTTATGCAGAGACAATGCTACTTCGCAATGTTGCCGATGAGGAACGGAGACGTTTTTTAACCCGGACACTTACAGAAACAGAACGCCTACAAAAACTGATTGACACGGTTCTAATTTCAGCTCGCCTCGAGTCAGATAAATCATCGCTTGCTCATGTGCGCATTAATTTAAATGAACTGCTTATGGGATGTTTTGCTCAAGTCAAAGAACGCTTTGGAGAAAGTCGTGTATTTGAATTTCAAACATTAGAATCTGACGAAGAAAATAGTTACTTTGTTTGGGGCAACCCTCATCATCTTTCCATGCTCTTCGACAATCTTCTCGATAACGCCGTAAAATACTCTGAAAAAGGGGGAATGATTCAAGGAGGAATTATTCCAAAAAAAGAATCTGTTCAAATTTACATTAAAGATAACGGTGTCGGAATCGAAAAAAATAATTTAAAAAAAGTATTTAAAAAATTCTACAGAATTGAGCGTAATGCCAAATTAAAAGTTCAAGGCTCTGGTTTAGGACTTTCTGTTTGCCAATCCATTATTGAAGAACATCATGGAAAAATATTCGCATTAAGCGAAGGGTTAAATAAAGGAACAACTTTTTATGTCGAACTCCAAAGACTTACTACTCATTGTTGAAGACGAAGAATCCATTGCAGAAGGACTACAGTTTAATTTTGAGGCGGAAGATTTTGAAGTCGCTATTATTTCTGATGGTTTAGAGGCAATTAAATATATCAAAGAAAATTATGATAAAATTTCAACAATTATTCTCGATATTATGCTCCCACAACTTGATGGTTATGAAATATTAAAACGCACTCGTATTCTTGCAGAACGCACTCCTATTTTAGTTCTTAGTGCCAAAAGTCTTGAAAATGATCGTATTAAAGCATTTGAATTAGGTGCGGACGATTACGTAACAAAGCCTTTTAATCTTTCAGAAATTATTTTAAGAGTAAAAAGACTTGTGCAAAGAAAAAAATGGTATAAATCCGATGCCAATTTATCTCCCCAAAAATTTGGTCATTCTATTTTCGATCCGGAACGACTTATTATTACGCGCAGTGATGGAACTGAGCATCGCATCTCTCCTACAGAAGGTTTACTAGTTCAAGTTTTTTTAGAAAATGAAAATAAAATTTTAACTCGCAATGATTTGCTCCAAAAAGTATGGCAATACGATGGCGTTATTGAAACAAGAACCGTCGATGTTTTTGTCGGAAAACTTCGAAAATACATTGAAAAAAATGCAGCAAAACCTGACTTTATTATATCGGTTAGAGGTGTCGGATACACATATATTCCAAATAATAAGGGCACACAATAAAATAAACAATATGCGACACTCCTTGCTGCGTTTTTCTTTTCATGTCATAATTCAAAATACAATGTAGAAAAAACATTGTGCAAATCAAAAATGATTTGCATTACCTAAACTCTTTGTTCTCTCGCCCTTGTGGCTGTGTTGTGTGGTTTTTTCCACTGTGAGACAAATTTTAATGGAGTGGGTCAAATATGACTGAAGTCGCTGTTTCCTTAACGCCAAAGTTGTGTTGTCGTTCTTTTCGTGAATCTCTAAATAAAGGTGAATGCATACTTCTTGGTGGCTCCACAGGAACTTTGCTTTATGAAAAAGGAATATTTATAAATAAATCCTTTGAAGAAGTAAATTTATCTCAACCCGATCTCGTTTTACAAATTCATTCCGACTTTATTAACGCGGGAGCGCAAATTATCAGTACAAATACTTGGGGAGCAAATACATTTAAGCTCAAGGCATTTGGACTGGAAAATAAATTTAAGGAATTAAATATTGCAGGCGCAAAAATTGCGCGAAAAGCAGCAAAAGATCAATGCTGGGTCGCAGGATCAATGGGTCCCCTAGGAGTCCGTATTGAACCTTGGGGACCCACTTCTCTTGAAGAATCAAAAGAATCCTTTCGCCACCAAGCGGAGGCATTAATAAAAGGCGGTGTAGATCTTTTTATTTTAGAAGGATTTCCCGATCTTTCTGAAATACATCAAGCAATTCTTGCCATAAAAGAGCTTGGTGATTCCCCTATTATTGCTATGATGAGTGTCAATGAAGATGGACACAGCTTATATGGAACCGAACCGGAATGGTTTATTCGAAAACTAGATGAATGGGGAGCCGATGTCGTCGGAATCGACGGAGGAAATGGCCCTGCCCCTATGCTCGAAATCTTAAAAAAACTAGCAAAATCAACATTAAAGCCCATTATTTTATACCCAAATGCGGGGCAACCGCGCATGGTTGACGGACGCCTTATTTATATGGCCAGTCCCGAATATATGGGAGAGTTTGCCAGACAAGCCCTTTTAAAAGGAGCACGCCTTCTAGGCGGGAGCAGTGGCACTTCCCCATTGCATACAAAAATAATGTCAGGCGCCATCAGACAAGCAAAAGCTTTTGATACAGGACAAAGTAACAAAAGAAATATCGCCGATCACAACCCTATTCGTGCTCATATTTCTACAGTACCACGCACACTACAAAGCAATTGGTCACAAAAAATTGCAGATGGAAAATTCGTAATTTCGATGGAATTGCTTCCCCCTAAAGGACTGGAAATTGAAAAAATATTAGAACGCTCTAAAATATGTAAAGAAAATAACATTGACGCCATAAATATTCCCGATGGACCTCGCGCTTCGGCGCGCATGAGTTCCCTTGCTACAGCTTGTATTATTGAACGAGAAATTGGTATTGAAACGATATTGCATTACGCCTGTCGCGATAGAAATTTGCTTGGTATTCAAAGTGATCTTTTAGGAGCAGCGGGTTTAGGTATTAAAAATATTTTATGCATTACGGGCGATCCTCCGAAATTAGGGCCTTATCCCAATGCCACTGCCGTTTTTGATATCGATGCTATTGGACTGGTCAATATGGTCTCTCGCTTAAATTCAGGATACGATTTAGGCGGTTCAAGCATAGGTCGTCCCACTTGCATGAGTGTGGGCGTCGGAGCAAATCCAGTTGCCTCAGATATTGAAAAAGAAAAATCCCGTTTTCGCTACAAAGTTGAAGCAGGAGCGGAGTGGGCTATCACCCAGCCCGTTTTTGATTCCGCGTCGTTGTTTCGTTTTCTAGAGTTTTCTTCACAATTTAAAATTCCGATTATTGCTGGAATTTGGCCACTCAAAAGCCTACGTAACGCGGAATTTATGGCCAATGAAGTTCCTGGTGTTTATGTTCCCAAAAGCGTGGTGGAACGCATACGCAAATGCAAAACTTCTGATGAACAAATGGAAGAAGGAATATTGATTGCAAAAGAACTCATTGAAGAAATCAAATCATCTGTTCAAGGATTGCAAATTAGTGCACCACTTGGAATGGTTGATTTTGCTTTAAAACTTTTATAAAAATAATAATTAATATATTTCAAAACATTTAGGAAACAAAAATGTCAAAACCTATTATACATTTTGTTTTAGAAGATATGGAAGTAGAAGTTCCAATTGGATCTACTTTTCAACAAATTGTCGACGCTAGTGGCGCTGATGTTACTTTTGGATGCCGTAACGGAACATGTGGAACTTGTCGCATTAAAATTGAAAAAGGAACGGAAAATATTTCACCCATGGAACGTGAGGAAAAAGATTTTTTACAATCTATCGAAGCCAATTCCAACGAAAGACTGGGTTGCCAAATAAAAATTTTAGGGAATTGTTCCATTAACTACATAGGCCTTTAAAATGAAAAAAACAATTTCAGATATTATGCGTGAACGAGTTTTACTTCTTGATGGCGCCATGGGAACACAAATATTTGCAAATAATCCCACCCTAGACGATTATGGCGGTATTCAAACGGAAGGCTGTGTTGAACTGTTAAATGAAAGGCGAAAAGAATGGATTCAAGAAATTCATCACAATTATTTTAATGCAGGCTCCGATGCTGTTGAAACAAATACTTTTGGATGCAATGAAATTGTCTTAGCCGAATTTGGAATCGCACACAGATCTGAAAATCTTAATATCCAAGCTGCCAAACTCGCGCGCGAAGTGGCAAGCAGTTATAATACTCCCAAATTTGTCATTGGCAGCGTAGGTCCTGGGACAAAAATAATTTCCTTATTACAAATTGATTATCAAACACTTTATCAGAGTTATTATACACAAATGCGTGGCTTATTAATAGGTGGTGTTGATGCTATTCTTATTGAAACATGTCAAGACATAAATCAGGTTAAAATTGCGGTTCGTGCCGCTAAAAAAGCAATGCAAGAATTAAAAAAACAAGTTCCTATTTGGACACAAGTCACTATTGAAGCCACAGGTACCATGCTTGTGGGAAGCGATATTCAAACAGCTCTCACAGCAATAGAATCCCTTGGCGTCGATGTTTTAGGTATGAATTGTGCTACAGGTCCTGACGAAATGCGTCAGCATATAGCTTACCTTGCAGAAGCATCACCCTTTGCCTTAAGCGTGTTACCTAATGCAGGACTCCCACAAAATATTGGTGGAAAAACGGTTTATCCCTTAGGACCTCAGGATTTTGCTCATAAAGTTGTCACCATGGCAAAGGATTTTTCTTTAAATGTCATTGGAGGTTGCTGTGGCACCACTCCCGAACATATTAAAGAATTAGCAAAAATATCTGGTCAATTGAACGCAGGAATGCGCAAAGGTAAATACGATCGCAGTGTGTGCAGTTTGTATTCCAGTGTTCCGTTAAATTTAGAACCAAAACCTTTGTATGTTGGCGAAAGAACAAATGCCAATGGATCAAAAAAATTTCGTGACCTCTTAGCACAAAATGATTTTGACGGACTTGTCCAAATTGCCAAAGGACAACTTAAAGAAGGTGCTCATATTCTTGATGTCTGTGTTGCTTATGTTTCACGTAACGAAACAGAAGATATGGATCAATTTTTAAAAAAATTAGTAACACAAGTTAATATTCCTTTAATGATCGATTCCACGGAAGTGAATGTCATTGAACGAGCTCTCCAAATTGCTCCAGGTAAATGTATTGTCAATTCGATTAATTTTGAAGATGGAGAAGAAAAAGCAAGAAAAATTTTAACTCTTTGCAAAGAATATGGCGCTGCCATAGTTGCTTTAACAATTGATGAAGAAGGTATGGCAAAAACCGTTGAAAGAAAATTAGAAATAGCAAAAAGAATTTATAAATTAGTAGTCGATGATTTTAATATGAATCCAGGTGATCTTATTTTTGATCCTCTGACATTTACTTTAGGAAGTGGTGATGAAGAATTTAGGAAATCAGCTATTTCCACGCTT
This sequence comes from Silvanigrella aquatica, assembly GCF_001907975.1. NCBI lineage: Bacteria > Pseudomonadati > Bdellovibrionota > Oligoflexia > Silvanigrellales > Silvanigrellaceae > Silvanigrella > Silvanigrella aquatica. The sequence continues at coordinate 1,248,795 of NZ_CP017834.1, read as the reverse complement.
GATGCTATTAAAGAAATTAAATCTAAGTTAACAGGTGTACGTACTATTCTTGGATTATCGAATATCAGTTTTGGTTTAAATCCATATACTAGGCAAATGTTAAATTCATTAATGCTTTATCATGCGGTTAAAAATGGTCTTGATTTAGCCATATTAAATGCTTCAAAAATAATTCCCGTAGCTAAAATTGACCATGAAGATAGAGGACTTTTTGAAGATTTAATTTTCGATAAACGAAATGAACAATATGACCCCCTAAAAAAAATATTACAAAAATTTTCTGATTCAAAAAAATCGGGGATGAATGAAAATTCTAAACGAAGCACATTATCTGTTGAAGAACGCTTAAAACTAGATATTATTGACGGAGAAAAACAATTTATTGTTGAAGATTGCATGGAAGCTCTGCAAAAATATCCTCCGCTGCATATCATTAATAGCATTTTACTCGATGGTATGAAAGTCGTCGGGGAACGCTTTGGCGCCGGAGAAATGCAACTGCCTTTTGTGTTGGAAAGCGCTGAGGCTATGAAAGCCGCAGTTAAATCCTTAGAACCTTATATGGAAAAAAAATCGAGCTATAGCAAAGGTAAAATGATCATTGCCACAGTTAAAGGAGATGTTCACGATATTGGAAAAAACCTGGTTGATGTTATTTTGTCCAATAACGGCTTTGAAATTTTAAATTTAGGAATAAAACAACCCATTGAATCCATCCTTGAAAAATACAAAAATTCAGGCGCGCATGCCATTGGAATGAGTGGATTGCTCGTCAAATCAACAGCCATTATGAAGGAAAATTTAGAGTACATGGCTATACATGGTTTCAAAATTCCCGTTATTTTAGGAGGAGCTGCTTTAACGCGTGAATTTGTAGAAAAAGATTGCCAAGCTGTGTATCCAGGTCCGGTTTTTTATGCTTTTGATGCCTTTGAAAGCTTAAAAATTATGGAGAAATTATGTCCCTTAAACGAAATTCCTGATGCACAAAAAACAACTGAAATTAGAAATTTTGCACGAAGTAACAATAAAGAGACTGCTGTTACATCACCGACAGCATCAGATAATGAAATAAAAATCATCCGTAAAGGTAACAAAACATTAGAAGCAGATAAATATGGCCAAAGCCCCTGGATCCGAAAAGACGAAAAGGTACCTGAACCACCCTTTTGGGGAACAAAAATTGTGACAGAACCAATTGAAAATTTATTTCAATATATTGATGAATTTGCCTTAATCCGCAGCCGATGGGGATTTTCACAAAAAAATATGACCGAAGAGCAGTTTAATGAAATTCTTGACAAAAAAGCTTTTCCCTTATTTGCACAGATGAAAGAAAAACTTATTAAAGAAAAAAATATTATTCCTCAAGCAATTTATGGTTATTTTCCTGTGTGCTCTGAAGGTAATAAGCTATTAGTTTACAAACCAGGTACAAAAATTGATACTCCTATAAAAAACAGAGAAATTATTTCAGAATTTTATTTTCCAAGACAAAAGGAAGGAAAAATTATTTGTATTTCTGACTTTTTTAAAAATGTTCAATCGGGAGATATAGATACACTCGCTGTGCAAATAGTAACTTTAGGTGACAAACTATCCAAAGATTCAAAGTTACTTTACGATCAAGGTAACTTTACAGAATATTACTATTTACATGGATTGGGTACCGAGCTGACAGAGGCTTTTGCCGAATTGATTCATAAAAGAATTCGCACTGATTTAGGAATTTCCATAAAAGATGCCAAAACTCTCAGACAGCTTTTTAGTCAAGGTTATCAAGGGTCACGATATTCTTTTGGGTATCCTGCCTGCCCCCATATGGAAGGGAATGGGACTCTGTTGCAACTTCTTGCAGCGGATAGGATTGGTGTGCAAATCTCAGAAGCCTTCCAAATGCATCCTGAACTTACCACCAGCGCTCTCGTTTCATGGCATCCGCAAGCGCGCTATTTCACAACTTAAAGAAATTTTTTTCAATATAATACATAGATTATATTTATTATAAATTAATAATTTTATGTATTATTATTATTTAAAATTAAATATCAAAAAAATTAAATTAACCTTTACATTAAAAAGATATATAATAGTCATAAAAAGTTAATCTTAATAAATAAGAACAAACAATTCTTAAAATATCATTTATAATATTTAACTTTATCTCACTTAAATCCTTTAAATTTAATATCCTTCTATATTTTTTCGTTTAAAAACCACATTTTCCGTTGACAGTTCATGATTAATCGGCTAGTAAGTCAATAGCTAAAAAAAATATTGCTCGTAAGGAAAAAACTTTACCACCAAGACTGGAGGGTCTAATGCCTCATTTAAAACGTTTGAAAAATACTTGTATAATTGGAACAACTTTGCTTTCTTTGCTCACATTCACAATGAACACACATGCTGCTGACGTTCCCGTGGGTACAAAACTCTCTGCAAAACAAGTTTTAAACGTTGGTATTGGAGCTGAAGTCCCAAGTCTCGATCCCCAAAAAGCGGAAGATAACGTGAGCGGACGCGTCTTATTCGATCTGTTCGAAGGACTCTTATCTGAAGGTGAAAAAGGCGAAATCATGCCTGCCATTGCTTCAAAATGGGAGACAAGCAAAGATGGCCTCGTTTATACGTTTTATATTCGTCCCAACGCCAAGTTCTCCGATGGCTCAACCATTACAGCCGAAGATGTGGTCTTTTCTTACCGTAGACTTGCCGATCCCAAAACCGCATCCACATATGCTGAAATCATTTCCATGATTAAAAATGCAACACTTATTTCCCAGGGCAAAGCAAAACCAGAACAAATGGGTATTGTTGCCTTAAATCCAAGCACGGTGCAAATTACTCTTGAAAAACCAACTCCCTATTTTTTAAAATTAGCCGCCTTTCAAAATTTAAGTATTGTTAAAAAAGCAAATGTTGAAAAGTATGGTGATCAATTTACACAACCTGGAAACGTTGTTAATAGTGGTGCTTTTAAATTAAAATACTGGAAAATTGGGGATAAAATTATCGCAGAACGAAACCCCCATTATTGGAATAGCAGCAAAACTGTCATTGAAACTGTGAACTATTTCCCAATTAGCGACGCAAATACGGAACTGCAAATGTTCCAAACAGGTCAATTAGATTTCACCTATGACATTCCTTCTGACAAATTTAAGGATTTGAAAAAAGTTTATGGCAAACAACTGCATACAAATCCTTATCTTTCAATCTATTATATTTCATTAAATACAAAAGTAGAACCATTTAAAAATAATCCTAAATTAGCCCAAGCTTTGTCTATGGCTCTTGATAGAAAAATATTATCTGAAAAGGTAACAGGAAGGGGTGAAATACCCTCCTACGATATTGTTCCTTTTGGAGTCGCCGACTACAAACAACAATCCTACGCTTGGGACAAACTATCACCCGCAGAACGCCTTGCGGAAGCTCAAAAATTATACAAAGAAGCGGGCTATTCTAAAGAAAAACCTTTAACATTAAACTATACTTACAATACAAATATTTTACATAAAAAAGTAGCCATTGCTTTAGCGTCAATGTGGGAACAAAATTTAGGTGTAAAAGTCTCGCTGTCAAACAAAGAATGGAAGGTTTTTTTAACCGATAGAACCGAGGGCAATTATGTTGCCGCTCGCGACGGATGGATTGCGGACTACAATGACACCTCTTCATTTTTGGACATGTTTCAATCGAAACATCCACAAAATCATCCCAAATACACCAATGTAAAATATGACAATTTAATTAAAATGGCCTCATTGGAAACAAATAAAGAAAAACGTAGCAAACTCTTCCAAGAAGCATCTTTCTTATTAATGAATGATTATCCCGTTATTCCGATGTTTACTTATGTTACGACTCACTTAGTAAAACAACATGTCGGAGGTTATTCGGGATTAAATCCTCTTGACCACAGCTATTCAAGAAACTTTTATATTATAGATAGCGAAATCACAGCAAGCCGATAAAAAAAGTAAAAAAAGTGTTTATTAATTTGATTTAAATTATTAATATAAAATTTGTTACTGTTAATCGTTAATTTTAGAGCATAACTGTTACATTTAATTTGAGGTTTTGGTATTTATGGTGTCATATACTATAAAAAGATTTCTTGGGGCTTGGCCCACATTAATCGTACTTATCACTCTATCCTTTTTCTTAATGCGCTTTGCTCCTGGCGGACCTTTTTCTGGTGAAAAAGTATTAAGTGCTGCAGTACAAGCAAATCTTGATGCTAAATACCACTTAAATGACCCTATTTTTATTCAATATCTTGATTATCTTTGGTCCCTGGCACGAGGCGACTTTGGCCCTTCATTTAAATACCCCGACTGGACTGTCAACCAACTTATTTCCCAGGGTTTTCCGGTATCCTTATGGATTGGCGGATGGTCTATGACTATCGCTCTTATTGTGGGTGTTCTTGTGGGCTCCCTAGCCGCTTTCAAGCAAAATACCTGGATAGACTATGTCGCCACAGGAATGTCCATGACGGGTATTTCAATTCCGACGTTTGTTACCGCTCCGCTGTTTACATTGCTTTTTGCCGTCATTTTAGGCTGGTTACCTGCGGGGGGATGGAATGAAGGTTCCTTTTCCAACATGGTTTTACCAGTCACAGCTTTAGCTCTGCCTCAAATTGCTATTATTAGCCGCATTATGCGCGGAAGCATGATTGAAGTTTTACGCAGCAACTACATCCGCACAGCAAAGGCAAAAGGCATACCAAACCGTATTATTCTTTTCAGGCATGCCATTCGCCCTGCCATTTTACCTGTTATTTCCTATTTAGGTCCAGCAACAGCAGGCATCATTACGGGTTCCGTAGTTATTGAACAAATTTTTAGCCTGCCTGGTTTAGGGAGTTATTTAGTAAAAGGAGCGTTAAATAGGGATTACACTCTTGTTCTTGGTTCTGTCATTCTCGTGGGAGCACTCATCATTGCATTTAATTTTATCGTTGATGTCCTCTACGCTTTAATAGATCCAAAAATTAAATATTAGTAAGGAATAACTATTTATGTCAGCAACGCCAAGTATCACCAAATTAAATAAAAGAGCGCTTATAATGGAACAAATCGATAAAAATGCGGAAATAAAAGGACGCAGTTTATGGAAAGATGCTGTGCGCAGACTTTCCCGAAACAAGGCTGCCGTTGTCAGTCTTTTCGTCCTTTTCTTTATTACATTATCGGTAATTTTTGCGCCTTTTCTCTCCCATTTTGAAATGCAAGACACAGATTGGGGCTCCATTGGACTCGCGCCGAGTTTTTCCAATCTCCACTTCTTTGGAACCGATGATTTAGGCCGCGATGTTTTCGCGCGCACGCTTTACGGAGGGCGCATGTCTCTCCTTATTGGAATTATTTCAAGTGTCGTCAGTGTTGTTATTGGCATTGCATATGGAGCCACAGCAGGATTTTTAGGTGGCAAAATTGATGGTTTTATGATGCGCATTGTTGATATTATTTATTCCTTACCTTTCATGTTTTTTGTCATTTTATTAATGACATTTTTTGGCAGAAATATCTTTCTCATATTTATTGCCATTGGAGCCGTGAATTGGCTTGATATGGCGCGTATTGTAAGAGGCCAAACTCTAAGCTTAAAAAGCAAAGAATTTATTGAAGCCGCCCACGCTGGTGGCGTGAATTCTCCTACAATTATCTGGCGACATATTGTTCCAAATATTTTAGGCATAGTCATAGTCTATGTTACTTTAACAATTCCTCAAGTTATTTTAACTGAATCATTTTTGAGCTTTTTAGGCTTAGGTGTACAAGAACCTGCAACAAGTTGGGGCGTGTTAATTAATGATGGCGCGCAAAATGTAACAGTGGCATGGTGGCGTCTTGTATTTCCGGCTTCCTTTTTAGTTGTTACTTTGTTCTGTTTTAACTTTATTGGCGACGGCTTACGCGATGCTCTCGATCCCAAAGATCGCTAATTATTTGGAGTACATGTATGACTTTATTGAGTGTAAACAACTTAAATGTTTCTTTCGCAACTCCAGATGGTGCCATTAAAGCTGTAAATGGAATTAGTCTTTCCTTAAATGCAGGAGAAGCTTTAGGAATTGTGGGTGAGTCTGGTTCTGGAAAAAGCCAACTTGTGCTTGGTATTATGGGTTTATTAGCGCAAAATGGCAAAACTTCAGGAAGTGTTAAATTTAATGGGAATGAATTAATTGGTATGCCACAACAAGAATTAAATAAAATTCGTGGTGATAAAATTTCAATGATTTTTCAAGATCCCATGACATCGCTCAATCCCTATTTACGAATTTCAAAACAAATGACAGAAGTGCTTATGTTTCATAAAAACATGAGCTACCAAAGTGCCAAAAATGAATCCATTAAAATGTTGGATATGGTTAAAATTCCCGATGCCCAAAATCGCATTGACATGTATCCTCATGAGTTTTCAGGTGGTATGCGCCAACGCGTGATGATTGCCATGAGTTTGCTTTGCAAACCCGATTTGCTCATTGCAGATGAGCCTACGACAGCACTGGATGTTACGGTACAAGCGCAAATTGTTACATTACTTCGTGAGCTAAAAAAAGACCTGGGAACGGCTATTGTCATCATTACGCACGACTTAGGCGTAGTTGCCGGAATTTGTGATAATGTCATGGTAATGTATGCAGGCAGAACAATGGAATATGGACCTGTAAATCATATTTTTTATACTCCGCAACATCCTTATACTAAAGGTCTATTGCGTTCCATTCCACGTCTCACCGACGAAAACTACGGCGATCTCCCTACTATTCCAGGAAATCCGCCTAGTTTATTAAATTTGCCGAAGGGATGCCCTTTTCAAGAAAGGTGTGAACATGCCAACGAAAAATGTTTGCAATCTCCCCCACCTTTGCTCAGTTTTGGAAAAGATTTGAAAAAAGCATGTTACTTAGAGGTGAGCTTATGAACCAACCTATTTTATCTGTTGAAAATTTAAAGGTACATTTTCCTATTGCTAAAAAAGGATCTTGGTTTAAAAAAGTGACTTTAAAAGCTGTTGATGGTGTGAGTTTTGATATTCATAAAGGAGAAACACTGGGTGTTGTGGGCGAATCAGGATGCGGGAAATCAACACTTGCAAGAGCTATTATGCGTTTGTTACCCGCAACCGAAGGGAATGTAACTTTATTGGGTAAAGAAATTCTAAAACTTGATCACCAAAAAATGCGTGATGCCCGTAAAGACATTCAAATGATTTTCCAAGATCCTTTGGCTTCCCTCAACCCCCGTATGACCGCAGGAGAAATTATTGCAGAACCTCTAAAAACATTTTATCCTGGCTTATCTAAAGAAGAAGTTAAAGGAAAAATAAGAAATCTAATGAACCTTGTGGGTCTCATTCCCGAGCATATCAATCGTTATCCTCACGAGTTTTCTGGAGGACAATGCCAACGTATTGGTATTGCCAGAGCCCTCATTCTCAATCCTAAAATCATTGTTTGTGATGAACCTGTCAGTGCTTTAGACGTCTCTATTCAAGCCCAAATTGTAAACTTACTTAAAAAATTACAGCGCGATTTAGGATTAACTCTTATATTTATTGCTCACGATTTGAGTGTTGTGAAACATATTAGCGATCGCATTATGGTGATGTACCTCGGAAAACCAGTAGAAATTGGGACCCGTGATCAAATCTATAAAAATCCACAGCATCCTTATACTAAAGCGCTTTTATCGGCCGTGCCTATTCCCGATCCCGAGCTCGAAAAAAATAAGGTTGTGCAAATTTTACAAGGAGATCTTCCCTCTCCCATTAATCCGCCTAGTGGCTGCCGTTTTCGTACTCGTTGCCCAATTGCAGACTTCCAATGCGCAGAAATTGAGCCTCAATTAAAAACGCTAAATAATGGATCCAAAACAAGTTGTTTGAAAGCAGTTTAACGTAACAGATATATTAAAAAAAAAGAGAGAGTGTTTTAAGTAAAAACTCTCTCTTTTAATTTAAGAATATCATTCAAAAAATTATTTTATTTTTCTTTTTCATCTCATTGATTTCTTTTATATTTTTCTTTAAAAATAAGTTGAACTTATCAATCACATCTTTATGCTTCATAGTAGATAATCTATAATAATCATGCAAATAGGGATATTCTTTTTTAAATATAAATTTATTTTTAAAATATTTATTTCTATTAACATAATTTAAAGCGACAGCTACATTAAAAAAAACAGCATCAATTTTATTATTATCTAGCTTGTCAATTAATTCTGGAATATTTGAACTTTCTTCAATTTGAATTTGTCTTTTCTTATATTCACCTACTTCAAAACCACGAATTGTTCCTAGCTTTTTAATAAATGAAATATCTTTATTTTTATTTTCTGCTTTAATAATAGCACCATCAATATACTCTACAACATTATCAGAATATATTATATTTTTATTTTTTCTTCCTTCACTCATCCATAAACTAGAATCAGGATATTTGAAGTCTAAACCACCGCCCAAATATTCTTTAAATAAACGCGCAACGGGCATTGGTTCATACTTGAACTGAATGTTACTTTTTTTCGCAAAAAGATCAAAAATATCTCTCGCAAAAGCACCATACTCTCCATTTTCTTTAACTGTATAATAGGGATCATATGTGATATTTTCGACACCAATAACATAAGTAGGTTTTGAATCTGCTATGGCTTGATTTATATTTAATGCACATAGTGCTAATATGAATTTTAAAAATGATTTCATAGTTCCTCTTTTAAAATTCTAAAAATAAAATATATCTTAAAATCAAAACGAAGGACTTTAAGATTAGTATGTTTTCGGTATTTAATGAATAAATTAAAGATTAAAATAATAAAATATTTAAAGCCTAATAACATTAGCATCTTACTTGGTTATTTAAAACTTTATAAACGCGCAATTTTCAAAAGTTTCGTTTCACTTTATAAGTAACAGGGCTTTGCACGGTAGGTAATATCACGACTTCATTCCAATTCACGTGGGCAGGTTCTTTTAACGTCTTTATAATTAGCCGCGCCACATCAGCAGAAGTTAAACTGTCTACCCCATGATAAACGCCTTCTGCCATTTTACTATCCCCTTTAAAACGCACCAAACTGAAATCGGTTTTTACCATCCCCGGTGAAACGAGCGAAACTCTTACATTTTTATCGTGCATTTCCTGTCTTAAAGACTCTGTAAAAGCACGTACGGCAAATTTGGAAGCGCAATAAACGGAGCCCCCTTCATAGGTATAATGCCCTGCAATGCTTCCTAAATTCACAATATGACCCGAACCCTTTTCAACCATATTGCGCGCCACAGCGGCTGTCAGGCGAAAGAGTGACGTCACATTTGTTTCCATCATTTCGATTAAATCTTCGTCTTTTAAATCGATAACGGAATCGCGTCCACTAGCTAAACCCGCATTATTAATTAAGATATCAATATTTAGAGATTGTTCTTGCTCGAGTATTTTTAAAATATTTGGGTTACAAATATTTTCTGCTATGATTTTTATTTTGACTGAAGCAAATTGTTTTACCAATTCCTGTTTTAAAATTTCAAGTTTTTCTTTTCTACGCGCAAGTAATATAAGATGTGCCCCTTCGCGAGCCAACCAAGCTGCTGTGGCAAGTCCTATTCCTGAGCTGGCACCTGTTACCAAAGCCACTTTATCTTTTAAAGATATTTCGTTATCTTCAAATATTCCTTCCAATAAACTCATAGTCATATCTCCTTTACGGATATTTTACTTGAATTAAAGATCCGGTTAAAGGGCTTTCAAATTGCCAAATATGATTGTCAAGTTCTTTAGCTGTATGTGCATTTATTGCAATTTTACCTTCGCCACCAGGAATATCGATAATAAATTGGGGAATACACAGCCCCGAGATTTTACCTCTTAACCCTTTGACAAGCGCAATAGCTTCCTTGAGTGGAACGCGAAAGTGATCTGTTCCCTTAGCTAAATCAGGATAATGCAAATAATAGGGTTTTACTCTATTTTCAATTGCAGTTTTTAATAAAGATATGAGTTTCTCGGGTTTGTCATTAATATCTTTTAATAAGACAGATTGTAATAAAACAGGAATACCGTTATCAATGAGCATTGCGAGAGCTCTTTGGGCTTCGTCGGTAAACTCTTCTGCCGCATTAATATGTGCCGCAATCCAAACTGTTTTTTTAGATTCCTTTAAAATTTCAATTAAAGATTTATTAATGCGTGAAGGTAACACAGAAGGAATACGCGAATGAAAACGGATTATTTTTACATGCTCAATAGAAGACATTTTTACCATTATATTTTGCAAAGCTTTATCTGTTAAAGTAAGAGGATCTCCCCCTGTAAATATAACTTCCCAAATATTTTTATTCGACTTTATATAGTCAAATGCTTTTTCAAAATGATTTTGATCCAAATTATTTTCGGAATTTGAAACTTTATATCGCCTAAAACAAAAGCGACAATAAGAAGCACACATATAAGTGACTTTAAATAAAACACGATCAGGATATCTGTGAGTTATACCCTCAACCGGCGTCCAGCGCTCATCACCAATAGGATCGTCTAATTCTTCGGGCAAAAAAATCAATTCGTTGGAATGAGGGACAAACTGTTTTTTTAAAACATAATTTTCATTTTGAATTTGTTTAACAAAAATATGTGGCACACGAATATCAAAATTATCTTTAACAGATTTCAACGAGTGGACTTCATTTGCAGAAATTATTTCTTTCGATTTTAATTGCTCTATATTAATAAGCCCTTGAGATAATTCCCGTGCCCAATTTTTATCATAAATCATAACTTAATTTTACCAATCAAAATTTCTAAATTTTTATTACTCTCAGAACTGCTTTGTTTTGCTTTAACAAAACTTAATGTTACTTTATTGCTACGAATTAAAGAAACATCTTGAGACATATCTTTAGGTTCATGGCGCGAAAGACCGCCAATTAAATATATTTTTAAATTCTTTTTATAGCGCGAAGACAGCTCCTCAATATGAGGTACATACAAAGACTCTCCACCGCACTCTGCCAAAGTGATTTCATTTGCTTGTTTCGGAACATTGATATTTAAGACCTCTAACTTCGGCCACTCTAGAATATGGGATTTTTCTAAAACTTCTCCCACAATTTTTGCTGCTTTTAGAAAAACGGCTTCCAGCTCTTCCCCTTCGAGATCTTCACTGTCTGCCGAAATAGCAATCGCTTTAAAACCCATAAGAGCGGCTTCGGTCGCAGCACCCACCGTACCACTGTAGTTCACATCAATTCCCACATTGAGTCCATGATTGATACCCGAAACCACAAAGTCGGGCGGATTCTCAGCTAAAATTTTGTGAAGGCCTAAAGCAGCGCAGTCTGCAGGAGTGCCGTCCACAGCATAAACACCTTCTGCAACGAGACGGACACGTAGAGGATGATAAAACGTCATGGCGTGGGATTGCGCACTGCGTTCGCCATTTGGGGCAACAACTGTTATTTTATGACCGAGTGAACTTAGGTACTTTGCTAACACCCTGATACCTTTAGCTTTATAGCCATCATCATTGCATAGGAGTAAATGCATAGTGAAACGAACCTCATGTTTTTGGACAATTATTTATTTTGGGCTTGTTGTTACTATAAAAGCCTTTAGCGCACCTTTGTCATTTCAAAACTCTGCAAGTTTTTCAACTGAAAATCTGCAAAAAAGCATGACGTGGTTTACAGCAGAACCCCACCCTATGGGATCCCAAAGTCAATCTAAGATAGCTTCAGATTTAAGGCAAACTTTAAATAAATTTGGTTGGGAAGCAAAAGAAATTCCCTTTCAAGCAACAATTCCAAATTTTGAAGCCGTAGAATTTGGGGGTACCTTGAAAAAGGCGCCGCAAAAAAAACAGGTTGTGGGTAAAAATATTATTGCTATTCAAAATAAAAACTCTAAATGTTCCATTGTGATTGGAGGACATTACGACACAAAATACTTCAAAGAATTGCGCTTTGTGGGTGCTAATGATGGAGGATCATCCACTGTTCTCATGATGGAACTTGCGCGCGTATTGAAAAAAACAAAATTCAACAAGGAAAGCTGGGGATCTTGCAATATTATTTTAAGTTTTTTCGATGGAGAGGAAGCTTTTTTAAAAGATTGGAATGAAGGAAAATTTAAAATAAATTTACAAGATAATTTATATGGATCAAGACACTTTGCAGAAAAAATCCTGCAACAAAAAAACAATCTTCTTTATTATGAAAAATATCCTATTAATTTAATTCTCATTTTAGATATGATAGGACACAAAAACCAAAAATTATCTATTACACAAGGTTCCGATGAAAATCTGGGAGAAAAATTTGTCAATTCTGCAAAAAATGTAGATATAAAACAAGTTGCATTTATGATGGAAGATGATCACACTCCTTTTCTTTCCTTAAATACACCACTGCTCCACATCATTGATTGGAATAATATTGACGAATGGCATACTAAAAATGACACTCCACATATTATTTCTTACGAAATGATTGCGAATTTAGGAGAAACTATCATACAATTTCTAAAATTAAATAGGAATTAATATGCAAGAAAATAAATTTAAGATTTCTCTCTTTCTAGGTGGTGGTCAATCAGGTAAAAGTCTTTTCGCCGAAAATTGCGCGAAAAAATGGCATCATGTTGTTTACTACGCGACGGGAGGTCTCGTTGAAAAATCTCCTGAGTGGGAATTTCGCATTCAAAATCACCGCGCACGACGCCCCGAGCACTGGAAAACAATAGAACACCCTGTGCCCCTTGAAGAAGTTGTCAAATATTGCGAAGAACAAAAAACCGAAGTTTTATTAGTTGACTGCCTTACCCTATGGATGGGTTGGCAAATGGCGCTTAACATTCAAAATTATTCTCCCTTTCAATTATTGAAACATCTTGAAAATGAAACACAGCACTTTATAAATCAATTGAAAATTTTATCATGTCCTGTGCTTGTCGTTTCCAATGAAGTGGGAGAAGGTGTGATTCCTGGATCGGAAAGTGGACGTATTTTTCGTGAAGCATTAGGAAATATGAATTTAGCCGTAGGTTCCTTGGCACAATGCATCACATTTAGTATTGCAGGACAACATCTTCTTTTAAAAAATATGTCACAAAATTTCATAAATGGTTTTTGTCCTATGGGAATTGTGGATGAAAATTTTATTTTTACAGAATTAAATAAAGATCCTCTTGTTGGAGAAAATAATGTCAACAAATAATAGTTCAAGCAAAGAAATGATATTAAGTGAGAAATCAACTCAAATTCAATCTATGTTCGATAAAATTTCAAAACGCTACGACTTTCTAAATCGACTTCTTTCTGCAGGACAAGACACACGCTGGCGTAATAAAATGATTTCCTCTTTTCCTAAAATTCATACAAAAAAGGGCGTTTTATACGACATTGCTTGTGGCACTGGTGACGTTCTCTTGAATGCAAAGTCAAAGCGGAAAGATTATGCTACATTTGTTGGCTTTGACATATCTGAAGGAATGCTGACTCAAGCAAAATTACGGGCACAAGCAAAATATTCTGATGTGCAATTTGTTCAAGCTTCTGCAGAAAAAATACCAGCAGCAAATCATTCTGCAGACTGTGTGACTATTTCCTTTGGCTTACGTAACGTAGATAACAGAGAACAGGCTCTGCGCGAATTTCATCGTATTTTAAAAACAGGAGGAACTCTTTTTGTTTTAGAGTTTTTCCAATCTGAAAATACATTGATTGCAAAATTATTTGATTTTTATTTTAAAAATATATTACCAAAAATTGGCGGTTTTATTTCTGATAGGGCGGCATACGAATATCTTCCTAAAAGTGTTTCTACAATGCCAAAAGGCGATGAATTTAAAAAAATATTATCTGAAATTGGTTTTGTTGAAATAGAACAAACGAATTGGCTTGCAGGTGCGACACGACTTTTCAAAGCGGTGAAAAAAAGTTAAAAGATTTGAGAATAACTTGTTTTGAATCCAAAAAACAAGCATTATTCCAAACGAGTATATTTTGTTTCATTATCTGTTTCTTTATTGAGGAGCCTTAAAATGCTAAAAAGACCTAAAATTACAGTTGTTGGATCGGGTGGAAATGTGGGTGCTGCTGTTGTACAATGGTGCGCACAAAAAGAATTAGGCGATTTAGTTCTTATCGATTTGAAACCTAATGTTGCTCAAGGCCGCGCTCTCGATCTCGCACAAGGCGGAGCTTTTGCAGGATTTAACGCAAGCTTCACATCAACAGATGACTCTTCTTTTATGCAAGATTCCGATGTTGTCGTCATCACAGCAGGAGTTCCTCGTAAACCAGGACAAACTCGTGAAGAACTTGTTGGCATTAATGCGGGAATAGTTAAAACAGTATGCGAAAATGTTAAAAAATATGCGCCTAATTGTATTTTAATTCTCGTTTCCAATCCTTTGGATGCCATGCTGACAGTAGCACAAAAAGTAACAAGCTTCCCACGCGAAAGAGTAATCGGAATGTCTGGTGTTCTCGACTCCTCACGCTTCCGGAGCAATATTGCGCGCGCCTTAAATGTTCACATTAAAGATGTTTCAGCTATTGTTTTAGGCGCACATACAGACAAGGATATGGTTCCTGTCGTTAGCACCGCAACAGTAGGCGGAGTTCCTTTAAATAAATTATTAAGTGCAGAACAAATTGTCGATGTCGTCAACAGAACAAAACGCGGTGGAGCAGAACTCACCGAACTTATCGGAACATCGGCATGGGTCGCTCCTGGATTTGGCGTTACAGCCATGGTTGAAAGTATTGTTTTGAATCAAGGACGCATTCTTCCTTGCTCCGTTGAACTCAAAGGAGAATATGGAATTTCAGAAGGCGCTTGTCTGTGTGTCCCTGTTAAATTGACAAATAAAGGAGCCGAAAAAGTTTTTGAAATTGATCTTTCCACAGAAGAAAAAGCGGCATTAAAAGCAGCTCATACTGCTTATTTGGAAGTACGTAAAATTGCTTTGAGCAGTGTTTAAAAAACATAATTCAATAAAAAATCTTTTAATAAATTATTTTTATTAAAGGATTTTTTATTGATAAATAACGTATAAAAATTCTTATCTCTATTTCGCCCACTTTGAAATAAATCATATTATCGTATAATGGTATTTATGAGCAGGAACCACAACGGTTCACAAAAATTTTTAGTTATCGCATTTTAATTTTAACTAAAGGCGAATAAAATGAATAAATTAATTCCCATAGCTACGTTAGCAACTCTTGTTTTAACAAGCTGCATTGACCACACACCTTCCGCGCAGAAGCCTGTAATTTCAGCGGCATCATGCCCTTCAGCAGCCGTAAATGTCATGCAGATTTCCTACAATGAATCACTTGGCAAATATAAAGTGTTTCATGACGCCGCAAAAGCAAATGGAATTCCAAATCCATTGAGTATAGAAGATTTACAAATGGCACAAATCGAACGTCCTAAAGACGCAAAAAGCGATATTGCCAAACTTGCTTTCACTTCAGAAAATGGAAATTGCAACCCTGTACTGCAAATGACGCAGGGCTATAAAATTGGATTAGTTTCTGAAAATACCCCCTCATCCTCAAATAATAACAATAATAATACAGGATCATCTGGAGGAAGTGGCGGAAGCTCTTGGGCACCCTTTCTTATGGGGGCTCTTGTGGGCAACGCCGTTTCAAATGCGATGCAACCACGCTATTCCGCACCAGCATACTATTTACCACCACCAGCTTCTTCAGGTAATGGAGGCCTTGTTACAGGAGGCGTATCAGGCAAAACACCTGAGGAAATGACAAAAAAATATGAGAGTCAGTATAAGCAACCTGCTAAAAAAGGATTCTTTTCCAAATCCTCGGGAACAGCAGCAAATCCAGATTCACAAACTAAAAAATCAGGATTCTTTTCTAAGAAAAAAGAACATGCTGAACAGCAACAAAAACCGAAAAAAACAGGATTCTTTTCGGGAGGAAGTAAACAAAAAAGATAATTAAGTTCGTTTATTTATAATAAATTTTTTATTTAAGGAGAAAATATGTCTAATTTTTATGCTGGTGTTATTAGAAAAAAATATACTTTAATGTGCGTTGCGCCAGAAGGTTCACAAATTGAAATTATTTCTTGTTACGATGCTGTTGCCGCTGAAACAAGTAAAAAAGCAACTGAAAAAATTCTTTCCCTCATGGGCGAAAGTTTTGATTTAGACGAAGGCTTTGAAATGAAAATTATAGAATCTATGGAATCAGCGGAAGATATTCCTTTGGTTGAAGTGAATAATAAAAAGGAAGCCACTGCTTAAAGTCGACATTCGAAATCAATTAAAATCTCATTTCATTAAATTTCATTAATTTATCTTCAATGAATTCATTGCCTGAAATATCCTCTTAAATAAACATTAGGAGGATAAAGCAGTTCTCCCCCGTTTACCCGGGACAGGCAGTAAACCTGATGTAATGAGATAAAATACTTCCAGCTCTCTCACAATTGTTTTTAAACAAATAATTCCAGAATTATTATCTTGAAATAAGGTTTTTACAAATACTTTCATTGAATTTTTTTCAAGAATTTCTATAATTTTAGAAAGAACTTCGGATGTAGAAAAACTAGATTCATGAATATTAAATATTTTTTTAGAAATATTGGATAACTCAGAAAAATGAATTATTTCATAAAATCCTTGATCGATTGCATTTTGATAATTTTGCTTTAAACATTTTTTCAATCCTGGCAATTCAATTATAGTATTTAATACCATCTGTTTTTCTTCTACATTAAAAATTTTCAAGCCATGATAACCATGCCAACATTGAACATTTTCAAGAATGGCTCTTTCTATTGCATATTCCGCGCTAGGGGAACATCCAAATCCTAAAAATGGTTTTTCCATTTCTTCAACTCCAGGACCAAAACAAGTAACACTGGGAACTTGAAGATCGGATGTCATGTTTATTAAAGTCATAGAATATCCTACTTCCATTTCAGAAATGCGAAGTAGTTCTTGTAAATTTTGTGGTAGAGTTTCTTTATCAATAATTCTTAAATTTTTTGGTTTTTCTCGACAAAAGGTTTCTAACAGGAGTAGAGAAAAAGAATCCCGTTCGATCAGTTCATTTAATGAATGTAATGCTGTTTCTTCAAAAGTCGAGCCCGTTGCCGTACCTGAATTTGAAAAAGCACCGCCCATATTATATTTTATAATTTCTGAAGGAGCTCCACCTGGTGAATCAATAACAAAGCTTGGCACAAGCAATTTTTCATGTTTATTTAAATATCTTTCAAAGATGTCCCAATGAAATGGATCATGATTATCTTTATTATTAAAAAGAATCTCTTCTGGATAACAAGTCCATTCTTTTAATGCGGAATGAACCGAAATTGCAATACGTTTTGATTCATCTATCATATCGCCACGGCATATAAGGTGTTCTAAACTTTCAAACATAGCACTTGCCATACTTTGAGGTTGCGTTTTACCTTTGCCATAACCCACAGCTTCAGGCCATTTATTATGATAAATTTTACAAACATAAGTGATAATATCTTGTCCAACTGAACTTAGTTCTACTTTAAAATGATTTTTATTTAAAAATTCAAAAATATTTTTAACTGCTACTTCCGATTTAATTACTCTTTCAGGGGTAATTAAATTCAAATTTTCATCAGAGTAATTTCTTAATTTGACAATAGGAGACAAACTTTTTCTTGGACAGTCAGCCGTTCTATTAATCAAAGTTTTAGGATAGTCTGAGAAATAATAATTTTTTTCATCTTTTGGTAAATAAAATCCTATTAATGCAGGGCGATTTTTTGAATAATCTAGTATTTTATGGCCACCATGTATTAATCGACCATCAGATATCATGATGTCGCCTTTTTTGCCTAAAAAAGTTTCACGTACATTTTTTTTGAAATCAAAATCTTTTAACTCTAGTTCTAGTTCTTGCCCCAAAAATTTTTCATTATCGGGATCATCAAGATTTTGATTTATGAAATAATCAGAATTATTTTCACCTTTGAATATCAAATTCGAGACTTTCATTCTGTCTTTTAATGAAAGTGATTTTCGGTTATGAGAATATGGATAATAAAATAAGGGACCGTTTGTAGGAAGAATATCATCCAAGCTTATCCATACATGTATAAGCTTATTTTGAGGTTCACTTGAAATACGAACTGCATCATTATGAGGTATTGTTTCAGATCCTCGAAGGTATAATCCCGAAGAAACCAAAACAGATTTACACTGCATAAAGTCTTCAATAAAATTAGTTAGTTGTGGTGTATTTAAAAATTCTTCGACTTCGGGTACGATAAGATCAATATGAAAAATGGAATATACGGAATCATAATTATTACTTAGGTATTGCTTTATTGCATCAATAAAATTATCACATTTTTGCGGAGAAAAAAATGACTCAAAAATAGCAAAACCTTTATCTCCAACCATTGCTTTTCTCCCTATTTTTAAAATATATTTTAAATAAATTTAGTCTGAGAAGTAACCTAGATAAATTTATTTAGGTTACTTCTTGATCTAAAAAGACATCATTCACAATAGGGCTCTGAATTTATAAGTTCAATATTTTCAACTTTTTTCTTATTTTCTTTGGACTCTAACTCCTTTCCAAATCCAAGTTCTTTTAACATTTCTAGTGAATTTACTACTATCATACGATCATTAGGTTTCATTGGTTCTTTATGTGGATGAAAAACTGTTCCGCCCATAATAATTTCCTTAATTAATTTTAAACAGACAAATATTGGTCAACATGACCAAAAAAGTCATATTTATTTTTTAAAATTTTATATCGGATGGAAGACTTCCAAATGGATATTATATTTTTAAAATAAAATTTTCAAGCCTGAGATCTTAAATTTTATTTTAAAAAGTTAAATAAACAAAAATAATAATTTTCTTATACCCAGTTCATAAATTCAAAACCCCATTCCTTGCAGAGATCTTCTCACTTCATTTCCTTTATTTTTCTGTAAGTTTCTTATAGCTTCTATACCACTTAGTGATTTTTGAATTTCTTCACTCTGTAAAGTTAGTTTTTCATTTATTTGAATAATATGTTGAATTATTTCATTGCCATTTGTAATAAGATTATTATTTTTCCCACTCAATTCTGTTACCCTTTTTAGAGTGTCTTCTACATTTTTTATCACACCTGTTTGCATTTCTGTACCCTGATAAATCACTTGAATTTGTTCTTTAAGTTGGGCAACTCCCTCTTTTATACTTGTAAACGCAGCAAATGCTCTTTTACTGACTACCTCACCTTCTTTAATTCGTTCGTTCATAGTTCTAATAATTTGTGTTACTTTAAGAGCGCTTTCATTGAGAAGATCTTTAATTTGTTTTGCTGACTTTCCACTTGTACGAGCAAGTGCTTCCACTTCTTCTGATACAACGGAAAATCCTTTACCATACTCACCGGCACGAGCAGCTTCAATAGAAGCATTCATGGCAAGTAATTCTGTTTTAGCAACAATATCTGTAATAACAATTGATTTTAAAGTAATTTGATTGATGATTTGCAACATCATATCCATATCACCCGTGGCATTTTTTATAATTTCTATAGATTCTTCAAGTTTTTCCATAATAGAGACAGCTTCAAGCAGTCTTTTTTCCGCACTTTGAGTGATTTCATTGCAGTCATTGATTTGTTCTGTAGTTTTTAAAATCATTTGAGAAATTTCTGAAATTGCCGCTGCGGTTTGATTAACTAAATCAAACTGTTTATCAAAAGATTTTGCAATATTTTTTTTCGGATAGACAAATTCTTCAATAGTATTTTGACTTTTTTCAATATAATTTTGAAATAAAACACCTACTAATAAAGATTTTTTTTGTATTTTTTTAACATAGACATAAATTACAAGTTCTAAAAGTATGAGAATAATTCCCATACTTAAAGCATATTTGAATACGCTTTTAAAGCCTGATCCAAAAATATAAATAAAAATCAATGCGGATACAAATAATATTAAATTACACAAAAAAGTGGATATTAAAACTTTTACTTTTAATCCCGAATAATGATTTATAATATCATCCGGCATATTATTTATCCCCTTTCCAATACTCTTTCAGAATATCTCCTAGTTCCTTTATATTTTTAAAGTTTTTTACATTTACATTATATATTCTAATTAAATTAACTGTATCTGTAATGTTCTTTTTAAGAATATTTCTGATTTCAGAGTTTCCTTGATTCATTTGATCTATTCCAATTTTTTGTTCCCAAGTGGCTGCGCGAATATTTTCGGAGCGACTTGAAATGCCAAACATTTCTGATTTTATAGCTCCAAATACTGCAAGTGCTGCATTACTTGCTACCTTACCTACTTCAACTCGGGACTGATTGGCATCAATAATAACTTGAATTTGTTTTTGACTTTTTTCTACAATTGATTCGATTTCATTTGCTTCACTGCCACTGTGTTTTGCCAAATTACCCACTTCTTCTGCAACCACGGAAAATCCTCTTCCTGTCATTCCCGCCTTTGCCGCTTCAATAGAAGCATTTAAAGAAAGAAGTTCCGTTGTAGAAACAATTGTATGAATTGTTGAAGTATCATTGCTAATTTGATTAATCAGATTAGAAATTTCAGCCAAACCCTCTTTTGTTTTTTCAATGGTCAAAACGGCTTCAACCATTTTCTGCATAATATCATTACCTTCATTAACATCACGAGTGACTTTATCTGAAATTTCCTTGCAAACTTCCGAATTTTTTGTTGTCTCAAACAGCATATCCGAAATACTTTGCATTAATTTAGAACTGTCATTTAAAATATCTAATTGATTACCTGAATATGAAATAAATTGACTTAAACTATCTTTAATTGAATTTAAAGAGTTATCGCCATCTTTACAGTATTTTTCAATTTCTTCTGTTGTCACATTTAACTGTGAAATAAAATTTGAAATTAAAAACCAATTTATTGCTATAAAAATTAATGTTAAAAACATAATAAAAACAATTGAAATCATAAAATTCATGCCCATTATATTTTCATAATAAATTATAATGAGAGAATAAATAGAAGAAAATAAAAGAGTTAAAATAATTAATAACCATAATTTATTTTTAGTAGATATCTTATTTACTATAGAAATATTTTTCAAGTATGAAAACATTCCCTCTTCTTTCAAGTTTTTAGCAATTTATTTTGCTAAGTCCAATAAAAGTTATCGGCATACTTTGCAAAAATAAAAATTTGAGTGTAGGAAAAACTGTTTAGGTTAAAAATTTGGCGCTCTCATTTTAAGGAAATCCAAATGACATTAAGACTCAAAGAACCTTCACCACAAGGACTCAACACAATTCAGTCCGATTTTGACAAATACCAAAATAGTGCTTTTGTCGAACGCCCTGCTCATTTTTTTTCCCTAGAACTTTGCGGTGAGTGTGGTGAGCTTGCCAATCTTGAAAAGAAAATATGGCGTGATCCTTCAAAAAATATTGCTCATGAAATGTTGGCAGACGAAGCTGCTGATGTTTTTATCGCTCTCATGAATTATTGCAATGCACGCCATATAAAGCTCGAAGAAGCCGTTGCTAATAAGCTTAAACGCATTGAAGACAAGCGCTTAAATGGACTCATGGGGAAAGTAAAAGAATAATCTCATATGCGTCAAAAAACCAGCGTTCCTAAACATAGCCTTGTGCATACACACTTAGAGTTTTTGGCAATATGGTAAACGAAGCAGGTAAGTATCCTGGGTTTTCTCCATCACTTTCAGCAGGAATTTTCAGAGGAGAATCGTCCAAAATACGAATACTTTGTGCTTCGCGAACTAAAATGTCTTTTTCGAGACCGGAAAAATCCCCTGAATACAGGCGTTTTAATAATAATATTGTCCTTATATTATTCATTTTTTTAACTTGAATAACACTAAATTTTCCATTTTGTAATGACGCATTTGTTGCAATATGCATGCCACCACCACAAAATTGACCATTGCAAACAAATAAAACTCTTAAATTTAAAGAAGTAAATTCTTCATTATCATAGGAAATTTTAATGGGAAAACTGCGATTTTTGAGAAGAGTTTGCACAGCAGAAATTAAAAAAGCTCCCCTGCGCCCAAATATTTTTTTTGATTTATTAATTCTTTGAATTGCTTCTCCACTAGCGCCACATCCTGCCACATTAATAAAGTAACGAAATAATGGGTTTTGTTCCATTTTATTTACATTCTCAAATTCAATGCGACCCACGTCACATAGAATTTTTTGCCCAGACTGTATTACATTTAGAGCATTTCTAAAATGATTTGGAATTTGCAAAGTTTTAATAAAATCGCAGCCCGTTCCTAAAGGAAGACATGCGAGAGCAGTTCCCTCTATAGATTCATTATTTAAAGAAACAAATTTATTTTTTAATTCATTAGATAATTGTTGATTTTGAATTAGACAATTGTCTAATAAACCATTGACAACTTCATTAATAGTTCCATCTCCTCCTACAGCAACAACGGTATCAAAACCTAGTTTTTTTGCTTCAAATGCCATTAAAGAAGCATCACCACTGCCTTTTGTGTAAGCCCATTGTGCCTGGGGAAATAAATATTTTACTTCAGGAAGAATTCTAGATTCCCATATTTTCTTTGATTTACCAGATCTTGAATTTGGATTCACAATGAAGAAAATATTATGTTCCATAAATCAATCAATTTCCTGTATGGTAAATAAATTTGAATTTCTTTCTGAAACACTTGATGCCGTTAACGAAACAAAAACAAATTTTTCACCTTTTTTAAAGTTAAAATTTTTCACAAGAATTTCTTTTGTCTCTGTTAATATTCTTTCAACTTGACTGCGCGATTCTAACACAACGGCATTGACCGATCGCAGCAAATTCATTTGGCGCATGATTTTTTTATTACAAGTAATTGCAATAATTTCAGTAGGGGTGCGCATAGAAGAAAGCTTCATCGCAGTATATCCCCCTTCTGTAAAACAGACAATGGCGCGAACATTTGCTTGTTGCGCAATACGAATGGCACCATAAGTTACGGCATCATCATCTGAGGGAATTTGATCCATTTCAAACGGATGCCATTTTTTGTCAAACCAAGCTTCTGAACTTAAAAGAGTTTCAAGAGTAACTTGGGCAACTAAGGGCGCATTGGGTCCTTCTGTCACTTCGTGAGAAAGCAATAAAGCGTCGGCGCCATCCGCAGCTGCGTTGGCCATATCGGAAACTTCCGCACGTGTAGGATTAGCATTCATATTCATAGAGTGCATCAATTCGGAAGCCACAATGACCGTTTTGGAGAGTCTATTACAGCGTGCAATCAATTCTTTTTGAATAATAGGTAAATTATGGGGATGCTCATCGATACCGAGTTCCGAACGACTTAAAAATACACCATCAACATGTTTAATAACAGTAGCGAGAAGATCTAACGAGCGTTTGGAATCCACTTTCAATAAAAAGCGAGGAGGCAATTCGGCCTCAACTTCATGAATTTTTTTATTAATAGGAATACTTGGATGTCTTTCTGAAAAAGGCGCATTTTCACCTAAAATTCCTGATTTAATTTTAAGTAGTTCTTGTTCCGACTTGATACCGTCAACAATGACATAATCAGCCAATGAAGAGAAACCCGAACGTAAGGTTTTTTCATCTTCGGGAAGCAAAGGAAACAAATCACGTGACATGTCAGGAGAGTGCACATCCACGCCTGATAATAACAATCCGCCATTTTCAACAAGACAGCGCACGACCATTCCCGATTTTAAAGTTTGAGGTAGATTCATTATCTTTAATTCAACGGCACCATAAGAAACACTAATTAAGGAACCCACTTTTAAATGATTTAATTGATCTTCACTTGAAACCATAATTTCAACATTTTTTGTGGTTGGCGTTTCGGGGCGAAGTGACGCACAAAAATTAAAATCTACTAAAAAAGAAACATCAATTTCACTTCCATCAGCAACCTCAAGTTGTCCTTTTGGTACCGATAAGAGACAACGGCGACCAATAAAACTTAATAAAAAAGGAACATATCCTTCACTATGAGGAACATCTTCGCTAGCTAATTGTTTTGAAATTTCAAGTCTTAATTTAATAATATTCTGTAAGGCATTTGAAGAATAGGACATTCTTACGGCATCTAAACGATTTTGGGTAATTGTCGCCGCAATATTTTCAACACCAATTTTATCGCAACCATTATTTGTTACGGTCCAAATGAGCTTCGCCTTTGATTTTTTAAACATATTCAAATTTTTTCCCTTAAGTCTATTCGTTCAAGGAAACCTCAATGCGCATCCTCAAAACCTATTGAAATTTAACTTAGCGAAAATAGAACTAGGATAGGGAAAGATCAAATGACTATTTCAAATTTTTACGATTGCAATTTTCCGATGCCAAGCAATCAGCAAAAAGCTCCATTTTGTGATTTTTGAGATTAAAACCTAAATTTTTAGCAACAAGATCCTGGTAGCGCTCCAGACCTTCATCAAAAAATTCAACTATTTCACCACATTGATTACAAATAAGATGATCGTGGTGCTCATTCCCTAAATCGGCAAACTCAAAGCTAGCGCGATCGCCGCCAAAATGCCTTTCAACTAAGATTTGAGAATCCGTCATCATTTTTAGAGTTCTATATATTGTTGCAAGGCCGATAGAAGCATCTATCTTCTTAACTTCATTAAAAATTGTTTCTGCATCAACATGTCGTCCTGAAGAAAGAACGGCATCGAGAATGATTTTTCTTTGACGAGTTTGCCTAAGCCCAAGCTGACTTAAATACTCATCAAAAATTTTATGTAAATGCGCTCTTTTAGGGAGATTTTCCCCAGATCTTCGAGAAGTCGTCATAAAAACTCACAAAAAAACAAATTGACTATTAGTTAGCAAAAACTGAAAATAAAGAATGCCACTCCAGCTCTAAATACAGGAAACATGACATGCGCTTCTTGCTTGCTACCGTGTACGTCACAGTGAGCTTTTGTTGCCTCAGTGGAAAAGCCTTTGCTCCGGCTCCAGCTTACGGACAGATTTTAAAGAATGCAAGAACAATTGCACCTCTGTTAAATTGCCAAGAAGCAAAATCGCGCATAGATTCCATGCTGGATTTACATTATTATTTTACAGAATTCAATGAAGAGCTTTCAAAAAGAACCACAAAAAAAGTTTTTGAAAATTTAGATCCTGGTAAATTATATTTCATTAAATCAGATATTTCCTATTATGAAAATGAAGAAAAAAATCTTGGAAAAAAGATTGCTCAAAATAATTGCTCCTTTTTATTTGAAATCAATCGCTTATTTTTAAAACGAATTCATGAACGCATTGAAAAAGCAAAAATTATATTAACAAGACCGCTAGAGTTTTCAAAACAAGATATTTATTCAACAGCAAAACTTGATTGGAGTTTAACTACGGATGAAGCTAATGATAGAATTCGAAAAAAAATAAAGCTTCAATATTTAAGTACAAAAGAAAATAATGAGTCGGAAGAAAAAGTACGCGATAGACTCTATAAAAACTATGTTAGAATTGAAAAAAATCTTCAAGAATTAAACAATGATAAATTATATTCGATTTTTTTAAATAGTTTTGCTGTTGCTATGGATCCTCATTCGGCACATATGTTACCTTCTGAGCATGATTCTTTTATGATCCATATAAGCAACAAACTTGAAGGTATCGGAGCGCAACTCCAAGAAAAAGATGGTTATATTTATATTCGTTCCCTTGTTCAAGGAGGGGTTGCGCAAAAAGATGGGCGATTGAAGCCTAACGATAAAATAATTGCAGTGGACTCAGGTAATGGAGAAGGACTGCAAGATTTAAACGATACCGATGTAGGACATGCCGTGAATCTTATCAGAGGTCACAAAGGCAGTACTTTAAAACTTGTTGTTTCTAGAAAATCTGAAAAGGGAAACGAAAAAATAACTGTGAATTTAGTAAGAGATGAAATAGATTTAAAAGAAGACCAAGTAAAAAAAGATATTTATCAAACAAGCTATGGAAAAATTGGGATCATTAAAATTCCAACATTCTATACGGATTTAAAATGCAAAATAAAAATATTTTCGCAATGTAAGGGTGTTTCATTTGATGTGGAAAGAAATTTAAAGAAATTAGTGCAGGATGGAATTAGTGGACTTGTCATTGATTTAAGAAATAACGGTGGCGGAGATTTTCCTGAAAGTATAAAATTAACAGGCCTATTTATTCCCAATGGCACTGCTGTCCAAACCATGGATAAAAATCAACAAATTAAAAGACAAAATATCGATGAATCCACTTGGATTTACAAAGGTCCTTTAGTTGTCATCATAAATAAATACAGTGCTTCCGCATCTGAAATTTTTTCGGGAGCCATTCAAGATTATGCTCGAGGAATTATTGTCGGCGATAAAAGCACTTATGGGAAAGGAACTGTTCAAATAGTCCAAGAAATACCAGGAACAAGAGGCAGAAGAACCGACGGTGCTTTAAAAGTAACACAAAGTAAATTTTATCGCCCCAGTGGTACGAGCAATCAAAAATTGGGAGTGAGTTCAGACATACATATTCCAAGTATACTTGATGCCTTTGACATTGGCGAAGAACAGCTTGATTATTCCTTAGCAACAGATACTATTTCACCGGCAAGATCATATAAACCTCTTCAAGATCTTAACGTATTACTAAATAAATTAAAAACTTTCAGTAAAGATCGCATTTTAAAAAACAATAATTTTCAAGAACTTATAGCCAAAATTAAAAAAATAAAAAGCGAGAAAAACAAAGCATTTCCCTTAACATTTAATTATGCTAAAATCATTGAAGAACAGGAAAACCCTCGTTACTTAAATGAAATTGACAATGAAAATTCAGAATCGAAATCAATTATAAATCAAAATGATATTCAATTGATGGAAGCAATTAATATCACTTCTGACTCCATAAAATTATCAGGAAATCAAAAATTCTGGGTAGGACTGAGCGCATCTCAGTAAATGAAATTTACACTGAAAATCATTTTTCATAATCTTGTATAAAAATGGCAGGATTCATCAGACCAATATAAGTTCTTGCATTTAAAAAAGACGGTTCATCAAGCAACTGTTTCTCTAATAATAAATTAACATCATAAATTGGTATTGTTTCAATTATTTTATCTTTACTTAACAGAACAAAGGAAATATTTTTACACCTAGATGGAACCCAGGAACTAAATATTTTTAACGATCTAAAAACAGATTTAAATACATTTAATTTACTTAAAAATAATTCATTTCTTTGATAAGGTACTTCACCAATTTCTAAACACATATACCCATTTTTCTTAAGTAAGGACTGACAATCTAGTAAAAACTCTTTGTCAATACGACCCAATAAATTACTTTTTTCTAAAGTTTTTAAATTCAAATCATATATAATAACATCATATTTTTGTTCATCTTGTTTAATAAAGATTCTGGCATCTAAATAATCTATTTTTACTTTACTATTTTTAAAACAACCTTTACTCATTTCAGGAATATGAGCCATACAAGAAGTTATTACAGCTTTATCAATTTCAACGATTTTAATTTTTTTTACGCACTTCCATTTTAATGCTTCTCTTGCACTAGAACCATCACCAGCTCCTAAAATTAAAATATTTTCAGGATTTTGATTATGAATAAAGGGAACATGAATAAAAGGCTCATAATACATATGTGAATCTGCAGTAGAAGATTGCAATACATTGTTTAATATTAAAGCTTTACTTTTATTTTCAAGCTCCACAATACAAATATTCTGATAATCACTTTGCTCCTGCAGGAGAATTTTTGAAATAAGATACTGATATATTTCTCCTTCAGATAAATACTCAGTTAACCAAATATTTGAACTTGCTTTTTCAATAGGCATTGTCTTTTCCATCCCACACCCTTATCGAATGTTGCGTTCCGGGCGACGAAGAAAAGATTTCCCTATTCCTAAAAACAAACATAAGATAAAAAATTCCCTACGAAGATAGATTTTGCTTCTTTCTCTCTTCTGTTTTAGTTCCCTAACGTGAGATTGTTTTTTCCTTTTCATTGGAGTTTTCTATGTCAAGTGCCCCCTATTTAAATAGCCATAATCTTTCGACAAGTTATGGTTCAACAAAACTCTTTGAAAACCTTTCTTTCACCATTCACCCGGGAGAAAGATGGGGCATTGTGGGACCCAATGGCGCAGGCAAATCAACTCTTTTTCGCTTGATAGAAGGAACACAGACTCCAGATTCAGGTGCTATTTCTATTAGAAATGGTTTACGTATAAGCATTCTTTCGCAAAAATATAAATTTAATCCCGAAAAAACCGTGGAAACCATTTTAAGAGAATCTTTGCCCCTGGAATACGATACAGACTATCAAAGAAAAGTAATTGAAGATGAAATTAACACTCATTCCCTCTTAGTAGAAAAAAATCACGATCTCGCACTTGATGAAAAATGGAATGAAAGACTCAATGCTCTTCAGGACAAATTGCTCTCTATTTCAGGAGCGGGAACAGAAAATATTATTCAAAGCGCTTTGAAAGCAGGAAACTTAACACAAATTTATCAAAATAAATTCGAAAATCTTTCTGGTGGACAACAAAAAAGAGTGCAAATTATTACCGCTCTTTTACAAAATCCACAACTCATACTACTGGATGAACCGACAAATCATTTGGACGTTCAAACTGTAGATTGGCTTGAAGAACTTCTTCTCGAAGTGGTGGAACAAGGCACAAGCTTATTTGGCTTTAAAAATAAAAATGAATCCACGGAACCCATTGCTTTTGCCATTATTTCTCACGATCGTGCCTTACTCGACACCTTAGTCAATAAAATTCTTGAAATTGAAGCGGGCGAATCCAAACAATATGAAGGAAATTATGAGTCTTATAGCCAAGCAAAATTAGAGGCACAAATCGTAGAAGAAAAAACCAAAGCAAAAATGTCCAATTTAATGCGCCGTGAATTAGCCTGGTTGCGCACAGGAGCAAAGGCTCGTACAACGAAACAAAAATCTCGAATTGATAGAGCTCATGCACTCGATAAAACACTTTCTACAAAAATTCAAAAAGACTCCCTAGCGAAAAATGCTGAAATTTCATTTAACGCACTTATGAATGACGAACAACGCAATGCTGATGACTCTATTATCCCTGTATTAAGAAATTTAGGCGAACAAGAACTTGTTAACTTAAAAAATGTCTCTATTTTACATCCATCAGAACATAAATCCCATAAAAATCATTTTATTTTTCAAAACCTAAATCTCATTATTAAACCTAAAATGAGGATTGCTTTATTAGGACC
The DNA here is from genome assembly GCF_001907975.1 of Silvanigrella aquatica. Taxonomy (NCBI): domain Bacteria; kingdom Pseudomonadati; phylum Bdellovibrionota; class Oligoflexia; order Silvanigrellales; family Silvanigrellaceae; genus Silvanigrella; species Silvanigrella aquatica. Next base: position 1,219,493 of record NZ_CP017834.1, on the reverse strand, counting down.
CAATGGATGTGGAAAGTCCACACTAATGAATATGATTTCAGAAAGAACACAACCAAATTCTGGTGAAGTTGTTTATCATGATTTAGTTCAAGTTTCCCATTTTGATCAACAAAGACAATCTTTAAATCCCAATGATACCGTAAGAACCACCATTGCTCCTGAAGGAGAATATGTTCATTTTGGTGGGAAATACTTACATATTATGAGTTATTTAGATAGATTTTTATTTTATAAGTTCGATGCCAACCGCATGGTATCAGAATTGTCCGGAGGAGAACAAGCACGTTTACTTCTTGCAAAACTTATGTTGGAACAAGGTAACTTACTTATTTTAGATGAACCTACTAATGATTTAGATATTCCGACATTACAAGTTTTGGAAAGAAATTTAATTGATTTTCAAGGTGGGATTATTTTTACAAGCCATGACCGTTACTTTGTCCAACGAGTAGCAACAGGATTGCTGACTTATATTGGAGAACAACAAAAAGGAGAAAGTAAAGTAACACAATGGCTTATGCTACCTGACCTCGATCAAGCTTTAAATGAAATGGATAAATTTAAAGAACAAGTAGAATTAAAAAAAGATTTTGTAAAAAATACGAATGTAGAATCCAATCAAAATCCAGTGACAAAGAAAAAGAAATTAAGTTTCAAAGAGCAAAAAGAAATTGAAAATTTAGAAGCAAGAATTTCTATATTAGAAAGTGAAATTTCTGAATTAAATATTAATATCGAGCATTTTTATGCTTCTAGTAAAAATTATAATGACATTCAGAAACTAAATAATGAATTAAATGCAAAACAAAAAGAATTAGAATTAAGTTATGAAAAATGGGAAAATCTTTCCATGAATTCCTAATGAATTCCTAAAAATTTTAAAATATTTTCATTGGAAGTAGAGATTAATTCTTCATCACTTATTTCAAGATAAGGTGCAAGTATTTTAATAATCTGTCTTAAATTTGCCGGTTCATTAGATTTCAATCTTCCTATACCAGGTATTTCCGGTGGTAAATCAGGAGAATCGGTTTCTAACATACGTAAATTCGATTGACATTTAATAAATGCATTGCGATTATGTACCGCTTTTTCCCATGTGGGAACACCCCCAAAGGAACAATAAATAGAAAGCTCCGACATCAAATTCATATCTTCTGCAGGACCACTGTAACAGTGGATCATCATATTTTTAAGACCCATTTTTTTGGCCCATTTTAATTTTTGAATACAAAGATCCCAGGGTGCGCGCAAGTGTAGTATGACCGGAAGATCATGTTTAATAGCACTATTTATACAAGTTTCAAAAGCAATATTTTGTAATTCAAAAAGCTGTGTCTTCGAAATCCCTTTGCATTTTTTGTGCTGAATCACTTCATTTGAAAGATCAAATCCTGTTTCCCCAATGGCCCATATAAGATCCCTATTGTTGAGTAATATTTCATGAAATTGCGCAATGTCATTCCCAATTTTTTCTACATCTTCCGAGCCATCGTCCCTAAGCCAATTTTCATGAACTTTAATAGGATGCAAACCGTGTGCTAAAAAACAACTGAATTTATTTGAATTTAATTGATAGGAATTATTTTTAGCTAATTTGATTTGATCTTTTTTTAGGAATTCCAAAATAGAATTTAAATTTGAATCTTGATAATATTGAATGTTTTGCAGAGTATCTGCATTCCAAACACCCGCTGCAATCCCTGCGAACACTTGAGAATGCAGAGCATTCTTTAACTTCTCATCAACATTTTCTAAATAATTTAAATGAAAATGTGAATCAATAATAGGAATGCTGTTATTTACTTTGAGGAAATTTTCCCACGTAAAAATACGTCTACCTCATTGATTTGAATGTCTTTTGGTAAATTTAGTATAACCTTACATTCATTTTCAGAGATGTCAAAAAGTTTTCCTGTTTCGTCATCTAAAAAATGAAAATGTTCAGTGACATTCGTATCATACACAACTTTACCCGTATGAGGGAGTTTAAGCTCTTTCAACATACCAGCCTCAACCAAAACCTCTAAAGTATTATATACCGTGGCGCGGCTCAATTTTGGAAAATTAGCATCGGTCCAGTTTTTTATGTCTTCTGCGGTCGGATGATCCGCTTCACAAAGCACATATTTGCAGATGGCAATGCGTTGTGCAGTCGCTCCAACTCCTGATTTTTTCAGGCGTTCTTCTATTTCTGAAACAGTCAGACAATGATTTTTTTCGTTTTTTGTAGCAGAAATCATAAATTACCTCACATTTCGTAGGTTATAAGGTGTTATCTAAAAATGCAAGAAAAACTTAGATTAGGTCTAATCCAACAAAACTCTTTAATTTCATGATATTAAAGTCAAATTGAGATTTATTATGATAGTTTTATATTTTTTTACAACTTAGAATAGAGATCATATAGAAAAACGTCACTTATTTCATCTCTTTCCAAATTGACAGCTTAAAAAATTTTTGATATTAGCTACTTATAAGTCAGGAATAGCAACATCTCTTATGACAACTCAAGTATTATTTATTTAAGCTTTTAGAATTTCAAAGAAACTACTTTCCTAAGTAAGATTATTCTTTAACATATACAAAAATACAAAAAAGGTCACATTATGAAAGCATATTTTCTATGTCTTCTATGTTTACTTATCATTGGTATCCCTTTATTTTCATTTGCAGGACAAGGAGGCTATCATTATTTTCAAAATCAATTTGATCCTTGGACACACCGCAATATCGGTATTCATTTTAAAGTTACAAATACAGAATGTTTAGTTGGAGTTGAAAAAAGAAGCTGGACTTTTGAATCTGACTTCATTGAAACAAACCAGAGTTCTTTAAATAATTGTAATTCACAAGAAGAGATAAGTCATAATATCATAGTTAAAAATCATGAAGATATTATTGCAAATTATAGAATTAAAATGAATTTAGATTCCTCTCTAGAAAATAGCACATCTGAAATAAATCAAAATTATTGGCATCATGCTGATTTAATGTCACATGGAACATCAATTATCGGAACCATAAATATTTATGATTATATATTAATTAGTGCCTCAGAAAAATCCGCTGTTACAGGCTGGATGGGACAAATTTATAACTCCATAAAAGAGAAACCAATAAATCAAATTTTAATACCAGGGAGTCACAACTCTGCTTCAAATAATTTAGGTTTAGAAAGATCTCCTGATTTTAATTCAGATCATATATCTCCACCTGAAATAATCAAAAAACTTTCTCAAACACAGTATTATTCCATTATGGAACAACTTGAACGTGGTATCCGTTATCTTAATATTCAGTTTTGTTTTGATGGAAAACATATTCGAGTTTGTCATGGTGTCTATAGTAAAGATGAAACGGCAGAAAATATATTTATAGACGTGCGTGATTTTCTGAGTCGTAAGGAGAATAATAAAGAATTGATAATTATAGATATTCAGAATTTCCATAATTGGATTTTATTACCATATTTATTTAAGCAAAAATTCAGAAATATGATTCAAAATTATTTAGGTCAATTAGTAGCTCCACAGAATCATTTTTCACCTACTTCTTCCTTTCAAAATTTTATCAATTCCGGACATCGCGTTATTATTTTACAAGATAACCCAAATCATAATTTGGCGTGGGATAGAGCTCAATCAATTTGTCATAATGATTATAATTTCAATCAAATAAATGACATTCTGAATCAATTTGAAAATAATATTAAAATAAGAGAACTTGCATGTAGTCATGACAAATTTTTATTAAGTGAACTCGCTTATAAAATGAAAGAAATAAACATCACTCATCCAAATGGAGTTTCTTTAAAAGATTTCTTAGGTCCCTTTAAAATGGCTTCAATAAAAAAATTAAATGAAATAAAATCTGAAAAATGGCTAAAAGATAAAGGAAATATAATTATAGAAGATTTTTCTTCAGGATTTGATTTAGCTTTAATAGCAAAAGATATAAATACAAATACTGTAACAGTCCGAATACAAAATGAATATTCAGACGGATATTGGGGCGATTGGGCAAACGAAACGCAATTAATAAATTCCATTTGTAAAACAAATGAATATGTGGGGAGTTACTATCAAATTAGCGAACCAAATCAAGAAAATGGAGATGATACCGCTTTAAATGCAATAAGAATGAATTGCTATAAATATAATAATGGAAAAGCATATTATTTTACAAGAATGATTTCAAGTAATGAAATATTATGGAAAAACTCAAGAATAGGAGCTCCTTCCGGGTGCTTTAATGGACCCGCCAATGGCTTTCAAATGCTGATTGAAACAAATCAAATTCATGGCGACGACACAGCAGCAAATTCCATAAATTTAAAATGCTTAAAAAGCAACGATGCTATTTCTCAAGTATTTACAAGTTGGGGCACCAGGAGACCCCCTGCTCTTTGCCCTGTGGGTTATGCCCTGGTCGGATTTATAACGCGTGTAGAAAGCAATCAGAAAGAAGAGGATGACACTGCGTTAAACGGAGTTCGTGGCTACTGCAAACCTTTTATTCAATAAAAAGTGCTCTGATTTTTAATTTTTAGGTCGGGTGATTTTTATTTTATTTCCATTTACAGTCACATCGCAAGGACGTGGCAAATGCCAGTTTTTCCAAACGGAGATCATTCTTGCTATAAAAATGAAAAGAATAACAATTATTTCTTGAATTGTTTCTGTAATATAGGGCAACATGAAAGGAGGTAAAAAATCCTTAATGAAATAATAAAAAAGACCGCCTATAACTGCAAATCCCGCATATATTTCTTTTTGAAAAATATAGGGCACTCTATTTACAATCACATCGCGCATAATGCCACCAAAACTGGCCGTAATAACTCCCATCATAATGCATTGGTAATTTAGGAGACCATAATCCTCTGCTGTTTTAATTCCCACTAACGTAAAAAAAGCCAATCCTAAGGAATCAAAAAGAATGACTCCTTTTTCTAAAAAACGATTTTGTTTTTTTACTGCAAACACAAGAAAAGTTGTCAATAAAGCAATAACCCAGTAAGCAGGCGTATGAAAAATAGTAGGAGGAGTTTTGCCTATTATAATGTCCCGCGAAACACCGCCGCCAAAACCAGCAATAACAGACATGACAAAGACACCAAAAATGTCCATTCTTCTTGAGGCGGCGATTGTGGCACCACTCAGACAAAAGGCAAATGAACCACAATAATCGAGAATGCTTAAAAACATAAAAAGAACCTTTACCTTAAATATGATTTTTTTAATTACTCTCAATATTTAAAAAAAGCAAATTCATTGGATTGCAAATTAAAGAGACTAGGTCTAGATTGAAAATTCTGGTAAATTTTGAATCATTGGAACGTATTTATGGCAAAAAATAATTTTATAGATAACTTCATGCTTCCACAACAATTAATGAATACAAGTAAAGATAACGTACCTCCCCTTCATTTTGGAGGAATCACTTTACCTGAAAATACGATATATTTAGATTTTGCGTCTAGCACACCTCTAGATATCCGCGTATTTCAACAAATGACACCTTGGATGCTCGGATATTTTGCAAATGCTGCCAATCGCACACATCCCATGGGTGAATTAACGGAACATGCTATTGGTCTAGCAAGACTTAATATAGCATCTGTTTTTGAAGTTGCTCAAGATGAAATTATTTTTACTTCTAGTGCAACAGAAAGTAATAACTTATTACTTCGTGGATTAGTTGAAAATCCACTGCGTAAAAGAAATAAAATTGTATATTGTGCTACAGAGCATTCTAGTATTGTCGCAACCGCAATTACTTTATTTGATCACTATTCAAAAATATTAGGGATTGAAATTCAAGAATTACCTGTAGATAAAAAGGGTCAGATCATTACTGAATCTGCTGAAAAAATAATTGATAAAAATACCTTGTGTGTTTGTGTGATGGACGTTAATAATGAAACAGGCATAATTCAAAATGAACTATCAAAAATAAAAGAAATGTGTTTAAATTCAGGAGCTATTTTGCATGTCGATGCCTCTCAAGGCTTTGCACGAGCTTCACAAATTGCATGCGGAGTTGACTATGATACAGCTACAATTTCGGCATCTAAAATCTATGGCCCCAAAGGTGTTGCTGCGCTCATCGTCAAAAAAAGACGACCGCGCATCCGCATTGAAGCGCAATTGACAGGGGGAGGTCATGAAAATAATATCCGTTCAAGCACGCCCAACACAGCGGCTATTGTTGGTTTTGCAGCAGCCTGTCAATTGCAAAAAGAAGAAGCTCAATTAAGAATAAAGCATCACAAGAAAATGGAGCTTGCTTTTTGTAACGAAATACAAAAACATATTGAAACTTATTTTTACGCAGAAAATACTCATAAAGTACCTGGAATTTTAACACTGTACTTTAAAGGAGTGAATGCAATGAAACTTCTTGAAGAGTCTAAAACAGTTTGTGCCAGTGTAGGAAGTGCCTGTAAAACATTGCAAGCGACGGCCAGTCATGTTTTGGTCGCCATGGGAATCGATCTCGAAAATACATTATCAAGCTTTAGAGTCAGCTTTGGCTTGACAAATTCGGAAGAGGAAGTCCGGGAAGCCGCTCGCAGACTTGCAAAAACAGCAAAGAAATTAAAAGAAAATTCAGCAACACTTTTATAGAAAGTTTAAATGCAATGGATTTAAATGTACTTATTGTTGGTGGAGGCATTCATGGAGTAGGTCTTTTGCACGATCTTGCTTCGAGAAATGTAAAAGGCGTTCACTTAGTTGAAAAAAATAAAATTTCTTCGGGAACATCAAGTCGTAGTACAAAACTTGTTCATGGTGGACTCAGATATCTCGAACATTTAAATCAATGGGGACTTGTTTATGAAGCTCTTCATGAAAGAGCTCTTTTATTACGTTTATTAAAAGGAATTGTCACGCCTTTGCCTTTTGTGCTGCCTAATTTCAAAGGAGATAAAAGACCTCCTTGGGTAATCCGAATAGGGCTCTTTTTTTATGATCTTTTATCTGGAGATGGCGGTTTGCCAAGCGCTTCTCCCTTAAATAAAGAAGATATCATTAAATTTGCTCCTTATCTAAATCAAAATAAAATTGAAAATGAAATGATAAGTGCTTTTCTCTATTACGATGCTCAAATGCTCGATGATGTCATTGCCCGCATTGCCGCAGAAGCAGCTGTTAAGTTAGGAGCATCCTACGAAGAAAATACCACAGTAACAGAAGTCAAACAAATTGAAAATGGATTTAAAGTAACAATTGATTCCAATGGAAATAAAAAAACGGTTACTACAAAATATATTGTGAATGCCGCTGGTGCTTGGTGCAATGAAAATTTATTAAGATGGGGAATAGTCCCTAAAATCACATGTCTCTTAAATTTAGGAACTCATATTATTTTTAAACCCGAAGCAGTTCCGCACGCTGAGATTAATAATTGCGCTGCTACATTAATTCAAGAGTTGGATGGACGCGTTGTCTTTTTTATTCCGTGGTTTGGACAGTGGCTATATGGAACGACAGAGTCTATTTTGTCTACTGAACCATCACATATAAAATATCCGCAAAGTGACAAAGATTATTTAATGCATACCGCTAAGGAAACATTAAATCTTGTAGATGCTGAAAAAAATATATCTGAAATTTTTTGCGGTGTGCGTTGCATGCCTTTAAATCAAGCAAATAGAATAACTCAAATTGACAGCAAATGGATGGATGACATTTATAACTCTCCTTTTTATGTAAAACAACTTGATAAAAATATATCAGGACTTTCTAGAGAAACGGTTATTAACGAAACAGTGCCAGGACTCATTTCAATTTATGGTGGTAAATATACGACATATCGAGCTATTGGTGAAAAACTTGGATCTTATCTTTCTCGAAAATTACATATTGGTTCTACCACAGGAACCCATCTTGCCGAAAATTGGTTTCTCCGTGAACTTATGGAAGAAAAACCTGAAATCTTTAAAAGTTCAGCTTCCCTAAGGCAAAATTGACCTAGATTTCCTTACCAATTTCAAATATTTGCCACAGCGCTTCACAACTTATTTTATTTTTATTATATTTAAAAAAGTTAATAACTCTTAAGCGAGGGCACCATGTCATCTCCAAGTAAATTGTCTCAAATTCTTAAATTTTTAAAGTTTCACCTCTTCCTACAGGTTCTCATCGCCGTTACCTTAGGAATTTTAGTGGGCATTTATTTCCCAGAATTTGCGGCGCAATTAAAAATTATAGCAACCATTTTTATTCGCTTCATTAAAATGGTGATATCACCCATTGTCTTTGTTTCCATTATTTTAGGAGTATGCTCTCATAGCAAACATCAAGGAAGTATAGGAAAACTTGCCTTTAAAACAATTGTTTATTTTGAAATCATGTCCATTGTTGCTGTCGCCCTTACCTTTGGCATGATGCTTTTTTTCCAGCCAGGTGCCGGTTTTAATATATCCACATTTCAAGGCGTCGATGTCTCAAAATTCAAACCTAAAGAAGGAAGCACGGGGGGTTTTACAGAGTTTATTACGCATATGGTTCCTGAAAATGTATTTGCAACCTTAGCGGGTGATAATTTATTAGCCGTTATTGTTCTCGCCGTTATATTTTCCATAGCAATTTTACAAATTAAAGAAAACTCTAAAATCATCGATTTTTTTCAAATGACCAACGACGTCTTCTTTAAAATGATCACAATTATTTCTCGGATTTCACCTATTGCCGCCTTTGGAGCTATTGCCGCAACAGTGGGTGCTCAAGGAATTGGCGCTCTTACTATGTTGGCACATTTCATTTTAATTTTAGGCGTGAGCATGGTTAGTTTTTGGATCATTCTTTTTATTGCTGCAAAAATTTATGGATTCAGCGCTTTTAAATTAATGAAACATATCAAAGAAGAGATGTCCATCGCCTTTGGCACATCCTCCTCCGAATCCGTATTTCCTCAACTCATGAATAAATTAGAAACTTTTGGCTGTTCTAAAAAAGTGGTTAGCTTTGTTCTTCCCACGGGATATGCCTTTAATTTAGATGGAACGGCTATCTATGTTACTGCAGGTGCTGTATTTATCCAACAAGCTTATAATATTCCTTTTACAACTACAGAATTTTTTGTGCTTTTATTTACAATTTTAATCGTTTCTAAGGGCGCTGCAGGAATAACAGGAGCCGGCTTTGTTACTTTGTCTGCAATTTTAGCTGCTATGCCTGGTCATATTATTCCCATCGAAGGTTTAGCACTCCTCCTAGGAATTGACCGCTTTATGTCCGATGCAAGGGTTGTGACAAATATAATTGGCAACACCATTGGCACAGTTATGATTGCAAAATCGGAAAATGAATTCCAGCCTAAAGTAAAATAAGGAATTTTATGCAGTTGCAAAAAGAAGGAATGAAAATTAAAAAAAAATTAATTTTACTTTTTTCTTTATCTCTTATAATACTTGGAATTGCAATAATATCTGCAAAAATAATAATTGAAAAGTTTATTCAAGAAGAAGCACATTTTAGTAACGTTATAAATGTTTCTGGCAAACAAAGAATGCTAAGCCAAAGAATAATGTTACTTATTCAGTCATTAAGTTCACAAAAATTTAATGACGGTTACAATATTATGAAAGCCGATTTAGTTAACTGCATTCAACTTATGCGTAAAGCAAATGAAGATTTGGCTTACGGAAATGAAATAGATGGAATTTCAAAAATAAGCAATCAGGAAATTGAGCGCCTTTATTTTGGAAAGGCAAATTTATACATACGAATTAATGATTTCATATTAGCAGCAGAAAATAGTGTGAGTAAAAATGATTTTAATTCCTTCTTAAAAGAATATAATATTTACAAGATAAACAAATTACTTCTTGACCTCGATAAATCAGTTACATTATACGTAGCTGAAAGTAAGTTACAAATTAAAAAAGCAATTGGTATTACTTATATAATTTTGTTTATTAATATATTTCTATTAATAACTCTCTATTTATTAATTTTTAAACCAATTGCTCTTAAAATTGAAAGAGCTTATAACGGTTATGAAGAAACCATTCAAGGTTTGAAAAATACCAACCAAATGCTTGAAATTGAAACCAAATATTCTCAACGTTCCTTGGGAAACGTAGTTCCCCGAGTTGAATACATCCCAAAATTTAATAGCGATAAAGTAAAATTAGCTTCCTATTACCAAAGTGCAAAAGACAATGGGGGAGATTGGTGGGGTATATATGAATTTGATAAAATTAAAATTGTTCTTATTGGAGATGCCCTAGGTCATGAAGCCGGCAGTACAATTATTGCAGCCGCTGTTTCAAGGTATTTTGAAGATTTATCCAATGAAAAAACCTTAGACAAATATGATTTTCTAAATTTATTTAAGCATCTTAATGAGTTTATACAAAAGGTCGATGCCAATAACAAAATGAATTTGAGTATGTCTATTTTAATTTTTAATGAAAAACTCGATCGCGTAAAATTTATTAATGCTGGCCATACTTTCCCCTATTTAATTAATTATTATGACGGTAAAGAAACAAAAATTACTCGATTTAAATCTAAAGGACAACTTCTTGGTAATAAAAGCGCTGAGAATGCAAGCGCTGAAAGCGAAGAGGAAATTAAAGTTGTTGAATATGAATTTAAGGAAAATTCAATTATTTGTTTATTTAGCAATGGTTTAACAGCAAATACAGATAAAGAAAAAAAAGATTTTGGCGAGAAAAATCTTAAAAAATTCTTTGAAAAAAACAATTTTTCAAACACAGAATTACTTAATATTGTCGATAAATTAATAGACGAAGCATACACATTTTATGAAGATCATCCTATTAATGATGACATAACATTTATTTTAATTAAGAGAGATTAAGGAATAATATTGTATTAATTTAGAGTTATTCCCTCAAAATAGAACACCTCTATTAACCTATATTTTGTTTGATAAATTCAGCTCGGATTATGATGACATTTCTGAATTATTTCATGACAAAAACTGCATTTTGTAATGGAATTATGAAACCAAAAAATTCAAAATATTAAATATAGGTAGAACAAATGGGATTGTCTCACATCTTTTTAAATATCACATTTTTAAATTTAAAATTTAAAATTTAAAGAAAGTTGCATAGTCAAATAAATTAAAATATGGAAATGTAGTTTTTCCATTTAATATATCTATTTCATATGCCTCATCAATTTCTTGGGATTTTTTACCATTAAAGAACTTGCAATCATTATTTTTACTACATACTACTGTATAATCTTTATTCTCAGTGTTTTTATAATTAAAAATATTTATTTGATATTTAATTTTATCATTTAATTTGTTTATTTTGGAGTTTATGCTTAAATTTTTTATTATTTTATTATTTTCAATAATATTGACATTGCAAAGAGAATTATAACAGTTATTTTGGGAAAAAGAAATTTTTGAGTTCTCTTTGATTAATACTTCTTTGAAGGTGTTTAATATTATTTCTTTATTTTTATCAATAACATTTTCACTTTGGGCATATGAGTGATACCAAAATAGAAGAGCTAGAATAAAAAACTTTTTCATAGAACTTAATCTCTCCTTTTTAAATACAACTTCATTCTAAATCATAATTATCAAATTAGATTAAATCTTGCGCTTAGTAAAGTTTTTTTATACGAATTAAGCGCATATTTATATAAAATATAATTTTAAGTGGATTAAATACTATTATTACCAGTTGAATGTTATTGCCCTAACAATCGCAGTTCCAACTTTATTAACAGTATTAATTGTTCCTGCAGCAATTTGATTTAATTCTCTATGTGTAGAACGGTACAGCTCTCTAAACACACTTTGTGGTATATGGAATAAATCTCTTTTTTGACGGATTGATTTAATTTCACCATTTTGAAATGCATAATCACTTCCTGTATCCAAAATGTTATAAGCCTTACACAAGTTGTTTTCTAAACAAATTAAAGTGATCTTTTGGTTTTCATTTTGCAACTTATCTACGAATTCAATATTAAATTTCGTTGTTTTTTTACTTTCATTAAACTGACCACTAACATATAATTCAGCCTCAGTCATTTCATTTTCCTTAATCTCTGCTTTACATCCAAATGTTCCGCAAATAAAAGAAGATAAGGTTTTATTAGAATTTTCAATAGATAGTGTTTCATTTATTGCATTAAATGAATGCTTTTATTGAATCATCTGATAAATCACAAATATTAGCAAAGGCATTAAGTGAAAAGAGAGACACAGCAAATGTTAAACTTTTTTCATTATTACATAACCTATTAAAGTAGTTAAAAAAAACTATGATTAAAATTTAAAATCATAGTTTTTTTTTAAATTATATAATAAAATAAAAAAGTCAATATTTAATAATTATTTTTTTATAGACTACCAATTTTCTATAAATAATTTTAATTAGATTTCCAAAATATTTTCCCGAAATGGTTTAACTGCAAACACAGATAAAGAGAAAAAAGATTTTGGTGAGAAAAACCTTAAAAAATTCTTTGAAAAAAATAATCTTTCAAAAACAGAGTTATTAACTATTGTTGATAAACTTATTGATGAAGCGTATACTTTTTATGAAGACACCACAATTACAGATGATATTACTTTTATTTTAATTAGGGTGTGTTCTCAAATATTGAAGAAGACTTGATTTTTGGCATGTTTCCCGCAAAATTTGGATTATCAATTCTAACGAAAACGAGAGAACATGTTGAGAACAATGATAACAGCTCAAATATGGTCAAGGCTACCTGCAATTATAAAAGAATTTAAAATACACGATTCCACACTATCGTTAAAGCTCATCAATATTCTGTTAATTCTTCTAACAAAAAAATAGAATGTATTAGAAGGACTGTTGGAGGTAATTCAAGTAAAATTCATATGATTTCTGATTCATGTGCTAATCCAATTGATTTTATTGTCAGTGAAGGACAAGTTCATGATAGTAAGATTGCCAACCAGCTATTAGAAATAAGCGATGCAGAAGTATTAATTGCTGACAGAGCTTATCATGCAGAAAAAACAAGAAAGAAATTAAAAGATAAATGTATTCAAGCTGTGATTCCTAAGAAAAAAAATGCTTTTGATAAAACAAATGAAGAATTCGACAGTTATTTGTATAAAATAAGACATTTAATTAAGAATTTATTTGCTAGATTAAAACAATTCAGAAGCATAACAACTCGTTACGATAAAAAGAAAAGTAACTTTTCATCTGTGATTTACTTAGGGTGCTCTTTCATTTGGGTGAAAATTTGAGAACACACCCTAAAAGAAGTTAAATTTATAATCTTAATTCTATAACGAGTCCTTCAGAACCCTGCTTTATATCATAATCACAACCTGCAACATTGGCGAGATCAACCCAAGTTACAAAGCTGATTAATGCAAATAAAGTGTTTGGACTATTGGGATCGAGAGCAATTAGAGCCATGCCTTTTTCAATGCGTTCATTCACTTCAAGTTGAATATTACGAATGATATCAAAAAATTCTTCGGGAAAGGCCATACCTTCACATTCCCAACGTGCAATAATTTTGCCTTCAATACTTTTTGCAGAAAAGACAACACCATTTCCCCTGCGCGCAAAATAGACGCAGCTTCTCCAAGGACCCACTAACAAACGTCTTAAAACAGCTTCATTGGTATTTGCTTTTAAAGGAGTGACAATAGCATGTTCAATATTGATACCCTTACGGCGCCAAGTGGTATCGAAGGTTTCAGCAACATCTCTAAAAATTTGTGAAACATCCATATTCTGAGGAGGTGATTTCACAATAAGTTTTTCAATAATACCTTTAGGATCATTTGCTAAATAAATTTCAAATTCATTGAGACTATCGATCACATCATTCCATCTTCTTTTTAATATGGAATGAGGATCGGCGCCGCTGATGTTCGATAAAGCATCTTGATGACGATCTTGCTTTTGTTTTAAGAAAGATTTTTCCATAGCATAGGCTCTGACCTGTTGAATAAATTGATACAAAGCCATTTCAGGTGCGGGAATGCCTTTGCGCGGTTCTTCCAGTTCAATTTGACCGCGAAGATATTTGATTCCTAATGCAAATTGATTAGTTCCTTCATTTTTAGGTGCTAAACAAAAACAAATGGAACCTATTTGATAAAAAATAAAGAATAAAGATAGCAATAAGGATATAATAGCAATGGAAACAAAAATAATCGATTCGCTGCCCGGAATATTAGAAAGAAAGGGCAACACAAAAAAAACGCCTGATATAATTGCAAATACAACTGCAAGCAAAATATAAATCATGAGCATTATAGTTTGCTTTGCATGACTTAATTTGCCAACTTCTTCATTTGCTGTCTTTTTTGGAGAACTCCCTAGCACATTGGAGTTCTGAAATTTTTTTTTCCGAACATACCAAGGTTCTAAATCATTTCGGTGCGACTGGATCATAAGTTTGTCCACAAATTAAATTATTAATACAATAATGAAATCATCTGACCAATTGTACTGCATACCTCGCAATTAGGCAAAAAGATATGGATTCAACTCGTATAGATGACGGGAGCATAATCGATCACACGAATATCAGATGTGAGGCGTCCGTTCCAACTGCTTAGCTTTGCTTCGACTACCAGTTGCACTTCAATCCCTGTCGCCAGAAACTCTTCAAACACATCGGCAAGACCAAAGGCTGTGATCCAAAATTCGCATCCCTCCTCCAGAACCAACAGCTTAGCATGTCCGTGGGAAAAATCCTTACCCATTCTTTTAACATGCGCAACAGTAAGAGGTCCCACGAACCAACGAGCACGAGGGTTCTCAATGCCATAGGGTTCAAGCTCTTCTAGTCGTTTCAAAAAACTTATATTTAAATGGCTCAATGGCAAAACGCCATCAATAAAGAGGGGCGGAATTTTATCGTGAGAATCAATAAGCTCATTTGCTTTTTGCGCTAAATACTCTTTTAACCAAGGTAATTTTTCAGGAAGAAGTGTTAATCCCACAGCATGATAATGCCCACCAAATGAAATAAATTCATTACGTACTTCATTTAAAACAGCAAATAAATTAAAAGAATGCGTCGAACGCCCGCTTCCCTTTAACTTTCCATCTATGGTTCCAAAAACAAGAACAGGCCTATAAAATTTGTCGAGCACACGCGTTGCTACAAGACCTACCACACCAGGGTGCCAATCTTCTTGATGGAGGACAAGAGCATCGGGAAGCTCTGTACCTTGCTTCACTTGATCGATCGCTTCTTGGGTAAACGCTTTTTCAAGAGTCTGCCTTTCCGCATTTTCTTGATGCAGATGCAGAGCCATTTCTTGTGCCAAAACAACATCATTTGTACACATAAGTTCGACACTACGCAGCGCATTTCCTAACCGTCCGGCAGCATTTAAACGGGGTCCTATTTTAAATCCAATATCCACAGAATCGACTTTAGAATTTTCTTTCCACCCAGCGCATTTTAATAATTCAAAAAGACCAATACGTTTTTTTTGCTGAATATTTTGCAAAAGAACTTCAAGACCTACTTTACAAAGAATATGATTAACACCTGTTAAAGGTGCCATATCAGCAATGGTTCCAATGGCCACAAAATCGAGAAATGATTTTAAATTAACAACGCAATTTTGTCCTTGCTCACGCAAAAGAGTGCGCATTGCGACCATAAGATAAAATGCAACGCCCACACCCGCAAGCATGCGGTAAGGAAACAAGCAATCGGTTTGTTTGGGATTTAAAATAGCAAAAGCACTTGGAAGAACAGGGGGAATATCATGATGATCTGTTATAATCACATCCATTCCCAATTGAATTGCTTCGGCACAGGCATCAATAGCGGAAATTCCGTTATCTACTGTAACAACTACTTTTACATTATTTTGTGCTAACTTTCTAAGTCCTGTTACATTTAGACCATACCCCTCTAAAATACGATCGGGTATATAAATTTCTACAGGATAATTTATTTCATTAAAAAACTGGGATAACATAGCACAAGATGTTGTACCATCAACATCATAATCACCAAAAATAACTATTTTTTCTTTATTGCGTATAGCTTGAATTATTCTTTCCGCAGCTTTGCGCACATCTTTTAATAGCCAAGGTTCAGGTAACAAAGAAAGTAACGAATTATTTTCTTCAAGTTTTTGATTGTCTAATAAAAAAATCTTTTTTCGAGTTAAATATTCTTCAATTTGTGAAGGATTATCTGCAACAATATCTCTTAATTTCCAAACAAAACGATCGGTGGTGCACAAACGATTTTCATTTTTTGTAAAACCATTTGTGCTCGCTTTACCCAGAAAAATGGTTTCCGTTTCCATTTATCTTTTTTCCTGAGGTGTTTTTTTCCTTACATTAATAGGAGGAGCATAGTCTTTAGGGCGCTCTAATTTCGCTTTTTCCTTATTGTCTTTTTGCTTCCAACCCATTTTTGTAAAGTAACCGTCCATCATCAGTGTTAAAGGAGCTGCTACATAAATAGAGGAATAGGTTCCCACAATCACACCCACAAGCATGGTGATAGCAAAATCTTCAATAGCACCGCCGCCCATAATGGACAGCACTAAGAGAGCTAAAATTCCTGTTGTCGATGTTAAAATAGTTCTGTTCATAGTTTGACTAATACTACGATTGACAACTTCAACCATAGGCATTTTAGGCTGCAACAAACGCGTTTCACGAATACGATCGTAGACAATAACCGTATCATTAATGGAATAACCTACAATGGTAAGAAACGCCGCTATGGACGTTGTGGTAAAAGGACGATCTAATAGTGTCATAAATCCAAGCGCAATGATCACGTTGTGCACCAAGCACAATACCGCACCAGGAGCAAAACGCGCGTCAAATCGAAAGGCGATATAAATTAAAATTCCAATACAGGAAAGTAACAATGCCATGTAACCTTTGAGCTCATCTTCTCGCCCAATTTTACCTGAAATATTTGTTGAAGATTCAATACGTATTTTATCTGCACCAAATTGTGTTTTTAAATTATTAACGAGCACACCAGCACGACTTGAAGTTGCGTTTTTATCTTCACCTTTTTCGCTTTGAATACGAATAACGAAGGCTTCAGAATTGTCTTTACGAGCCACAAAGTTACCGTATGTAGTCACTTCAGCATGTGAAAAACCTTCTTTTTTTACCGCTTCCTGTAATTGCTCTCGGGTTACAGATTTATTGAGGACATTCACCTGAATTTCAGCACCACCTAAAAAGTCGATACTATAATTAAGGCTCTTTATACCAACAATAAGAAGTGAAAGAAGAACTAAAACAACAGAAATTCCAACTGTTACTTTTCTCCACTTCATAAAATCAAAATAATAATTATGCGGGAAAACTTGAATATTTCCAATTTTAAAAGCCATAATCGTTTTCCTCTTTATCCAAACCTTTTAATTTTTGTTCGTTCAACTAGCCATTGTCCAATAACTTCTGTTACATAATATGATGTAAATAAAGTACAAACAATACCACACAACAACGTAACAGCGAATCCTTTTACCGCAGGATTTCCATAAATCATCAAAACAATTCCTGCTACTGCTGAAGTAATATGAGCATCGATTAATGTACGAAAACTCGTATGATAACCTTTATAAAAAGCTTGCTTTTGATTAAATCCAGAACGAATTTCTTCACGAATACGCTCATTAATAACTACGTTACCATCTACAGCAATAGCCATTGTTAAAACAATTCCCGCGATTCCAGGAAGTGTTAATGTAGCACCAAATAAAGCCATAAATGCTAATATGAGTAGCACATTAAATAGCATCGCAATATTCGCAACAAAGCCAGAAGCACCATAAATAAGCAACATCACAACAACGACTAAAATAGCAGCCACAATGGTAGAAATAATTCCAGCATGAATATTTTGTGCGCCCTCACTGGGACCAATTTGTCTTTCTTCAACAACTTTTACGGAAGCGGGAAGAGCTCCTGCACGTAAAACCAACGATAAATCTTGCGCTTGTTTCATTTGTTCGGGCAAGTTGAGACTGCTTCCCATGGTAATAGAAGCATTTCCACCAATAATAGGAGCTTTCACATAAGGTGAACTTTGCACATTGCCATCGAGAATAATAGCGACTTCATGAGGCGGATTTTTAGAATCAGCGGCTAGTGTGGTTAACTCTCCAAAGAGTTTTGCGCCTTGAGGTTTAAATTTCAAGGACACACTGTATTGCGGAATATAATTTTCTGCTGTTTGTAATGCTTGCGCATCTTCAATTAAATCACCAGTTAATTTAGCATGGGCTTCAACCAAATGAGGAATTGTCGAAACCACTTTACCCGCAGAAGATTCTTGACCATAAATGCGTTGCAAAATAATGGTGGCATTCATGGGAAGTTTATTTTTATCCCGGAGCCATTGCGATAAATGCTCAATTGTCGACGCCTGCGTATCGTCATGAGAAATATTTAAAGCCTTGCGCGCTTCATCAAGGAGTGAGGGAAGCTGATCTTTTGATACAGAATTTAACGCCAATCTAAAATCGAGTTGCGCTGTATTACCGAGCAATTGTTTTGCTCTTTGAATATCAGACATACCCGGCAATTCCACAACAATACGAGTGTCTCCTGATTGAAATATACTTGGCTCAGCAACACCAAATTGGTCAATTCGATTTCGAATGGTGTTCATAGCTTGCTGCATGAGTTGTTTTTCAAAGTCGACAATGTAATTGCGATTCGCTTTAAAATAAAGAGTATTTCCAATTACTTTTTCATATAAGAGTAATAGAGTTTGCTCATTAATTCTTTTTTGTAATATTTGTGCGTGAGAGGGAGTATCAATTTCTATTGTCGCAGATAAATCATCATTTACTTTAAAAGCGCCTGTTTTAATATTTTCGGCTGCGACCGTTTCTTTTGCACGTGTGATGGCGCGGATAATGGAATCCTGAACTGCTTTTTCAACTTCAACATTTAGAGTTAAAGAAAGACCGCCTTTGAGATCCAAACCTAAATTAACACGCGATGAGGGAAGAATATTTTCAGCCATCCGTTCATGCCATTTGAGGGGCACACCATTGCTGTCCCTTTGCCATTCCGAAGGATTGCCAAAAAAAGTCGGAAGAGTATAAAGAACACCAAAAATAAGAGCACATAAAATAACAATACTCTTAATCCACCAGATAGGCGGCATCGGGATTTTGTTTTGCATAAATTCACCTAGAGGGTATCAATTTTAATTTTAAAAGCTGAAAGAAAAAAACCGCCCGCTCCTTAAGGGCGAGCGGTTTTTTAACCATTCAAACGAAAAAGCAAAACCGGTATTATTTTGTTGCCGGAATGGAGGAAGAAGCGTCTAATCTCCCAGAAATCGAAGATTTCACAACGCGCATTGTGGAACCACCTACATTAATAGAAACAATATTTTCTTTCACTTCAACAATAGTACCAATAATTCCGCCTGCCGTAATAACTTCAATACCTGGAGTTAAAGATGATAAAAACTCTTTTTGCTCTTTTGCTCTTTTAGATTGAGGGCGGAATACAAAAAGCCACATAAAAAGAATAATACCACCCATTAGAGCAAAATTAATCCACGCAGGACCTGCCGTAGTCCCTGTTGTAGCTGCTCCCGCAGGAACTTGCTGTGGGGCTACAACAGCTTGCGTAGTTGCCGCTTGAGCAAAGGCTTGAACAGCAATTAAAGAAGAAACAGCAGCTGAGCTTACATTTAAGAATACAGTTTTTAATTTCATTGAATGAATCTCTCCACAAAAAGCTTAAGAACAACACGATTAATCTAGTATCATCTTTGCAATAGTTTGCAACTGCATGTTTGTTGTTCCTTCGTATATTTTGCCTATTTTTGAATCACGATAAAATTTTTCTGCAGGAAAATCCTTAATAAAGCCATAGCCGCCAAAAATTTCTAATGCTGTACTCGCAACATATTCTGCGACTTCACCAGCAAAGCTTTTAGCCATCGCAGCTTCTTTCACAAAGTTCATTCCCGCATCTTTAAGTCGTGCGGCATTATACACCATAAGTTTTGCAGCTTCAATTTTTATTGACATTTCTGCAATTTGAAATTGAATACCTTGAAATGAAGAAATTATTTTGCCAAATTGCTCTCTTTGTTTTGCATAAGACACAGCAGCCGCAAGTGCACCTTCGGCTAAGCCAAGCATTTGTGCTGAAATACCAATGCGCCCTTCATTTAAAGTCTCAATGGCAATTTTATAACCTTTACCCAATTCACCTATGATATTTTCTTTTGGTACTTTAACAGATTCAAAAATAACTTCGCAGGTGCTGCTTGCACGAATTCCTAATTTTGTTTCTTTACGGCCTAAAGAAACACCATGAAAATCTTTTTCAACTAAAAAAGCAGTAATTCCTTTGTAACCTTGTGATGGATTTACATTTGCAAAAACTAAAAAGAAACTTGCTTCTTTTGCATTTGTAATAAATATTTTTTTACCACTTAGTTCAAAGTGTGTTCCCTTATCTACTGCATTTGTTTTTAAAGCAAAAGCATCGGAACCACTGCTTGACTCTGTTAAACAATAACTTCCCACTTTATTTTTTGCGAATTGTGGGAAGTATTTTTGTTTTACACTTTCACTTGCCCATTTTAGCAAAGCATTGGCTACTAAAGTATTTTGCACATCCACAAAAACGCTCACACTGGGATCAATTTGAGCAAGGGCCTGAATGGCAAGAATGGCTTGAAAAAAAGAACCTCCCGAGCCTCCATACATTTCTGGAATTTCAATAGCCATTAATCCCATTTCAAATATTTTTTTGATGAGAGTGGGGTTCAGTGTTTCGGACTCATCCATCTCCATAATTAAGGGAGAAATTTCTTTTTTACCAAACTCAGAAACAGATTTAAAAAATAGTGATTCCTCATCGCTTAAGTGTGTGAGGGGGGTTAATTGGCTCTGTTGCATATGTACTCCCTAAGTACCAAAACTTTTAAAACATAATAATGATCATTAGTTAAATACATGTTCTGAGTAAAAAGGGCAAATATTGAAATTCTTAAATTACACTGGCATTAAGAAACAAGAAAACTTTCCGATACCAACTTTGTTTTCATGTGACTCTCAAATTGAGGAGCCAAAAACGTTATGGGGAATAGGAGCCTCGCCTTTAAATTAAATACTTCAGCAATAATATTGTTGATTCTTGTATTTGGGGTATCGTTATATTCTTCATATATGATAAATAAAACACAAACTTATGCAGATGACACAGGAAGAAACTGGCTGCCAAGTATCGCTGCTGTTGGCCAGCTGAATAGGGATCTCGCTTCTGCACCAAGAAGATTATCCATTTACACACTTGACTGGAGTTTTAATTCTTCTACAGAAGAAAAAAATAAAAACGCAAAAACATTAGACGAGTATATTGAAACTCTTGATAAGCATATCAAAGATTACAATCCTTTAATCAGTGGCCCCGAAGAACAGACGTATTACGACAAATGTTTAAAAAGCTGGGAAGTTCTTAAGAAAAAAATGATAGAAAATAAAGCTTTGGCTGAAACTGGCAAAGGTCCTGAAAGCTTTGCCATGTACCATGACGAAACATTACCTCTTGTTCTCGAATTGGGAAATAATTTAATTGCATTAAGTGATTTCAACTATAATGGTGGAATAGAATCGACAAAACAAGGCGCTTATTTAACAAATTTAACTAATGTGACTATGTCTTCAACTATTATTTCTTCCATTATTATTGTTCTTTTTATCTTTCAAATTATTCGAAAATCTACGGGACTCATAGAAAAAGCTATTAATAATTTAAAAAATCAAAGCATTTCCACAAATAAAATTGCAAATGATCTTAAAAAAGGATCTCAATCACTTGCTGACTCTGTTTCAGAACAAGCAAGTTCTGTCCATGAAACGACGGCAGCCATAAATGAAATTTCTAGCATGGTAAATCGGACTGCTGAAAATGCAAGAGAATCGACAGAAGTTGCTAAAGGTGCTTCTGATAAAACAGAACTTGGGCAAAAAACAATGAACAATCTTGTAAATGCGATGGAAACGATTCAAGAGTCGAATACTCAATTACAAAATATTGCTGTCATTATTAGCCAAATAAATACCAAAACCGCAGTTATTAATGAAATTGTCTCTAAAACAGAATTATTGTCACTAAACGCTTCTATTGAGTCGGCAAGAGCAGGAGAATATGGTAAAGGTTTTGCCGTTGTTGCAGAAGAAGTTGGAAACTTAGCAAAAATAAGTGGAAAATCGGCGAGTGAAATTCAAGAGCTCATTACTTCAAGTCAAGAACAAGTTAACAAAATATTAGGCCTGACAAAAGAAAGAGTAGATGAAGGAAAAAAAGTAACTGCGGAAGCACAAGAATCCTTTCTTAAAATTTCTGAAGATATTAGCACTATGGCAAGCGTGATTCAACAAATATCAGATGCCACAAAAGAACAGGAAATTGGAGTTAAGCAAATATCTACAGCAATGTCACAAATAGATAAGGCAACTCAAAAAAGTCAAACCGCAGTAAGTTCAACAGCAGAATCCGCCTCAAGTTTAGTTGAACAAGCAGATAAACTCGATAAAACAGCAAAAGATATTAGTGTACTTGTATTAGGTAATTCAAATTAAAGGTCAAAGATATGGAGAAAAAAAGTCTCGCTTTTAAATTAAACATATCTGTATTAGTTCTTTTTTTACTAATATTAATTGCTGGAATTTATGCCATTATAATGATTAATAAATCACAGGAGTTTGCTCAGGAAACAGGAACAAATTGGCTGCCCAGCGTAAAGTCAATTTCGCAAATTTCAGATGCCTACGGAAATGCTTCCCGCAGACATGTATCCAT
Organism: Silvanigrella aquatica; assembly: GCF_001907975.1. NCBI lineage: Bacteria > Pseudomonadati > Bdellovibrionota > Oligoflexia > Silvanigrellales > Silvanigrellaceae > Silvanigrella > Silvanigrella aquatica. The sequence goes on along the minus strand of NZ_CP017834.1, from coordinate 1,196,698 downwards.
TATTGGAAGTTATGGAACAAAACACAGCGCTGAAGAAACAAAGGTAGACTTAGAAAAATTACAAGAATTTTTAAAAATATTAGATGAGCGTTTTGAAAAACATAAAAAAATTGTTGATCCAGGCGAAGAGACTAAAGCATTAAATGAGTTAATTGAAAATTGGACTAAAGTTAAAGTAACTATGAAGGAAGACTTAAATCTAGCTCAAGCTGGTAAAGGAAAAGAGTCTTTTCAACATTTTTACGCAAACACACTGCCTCTATTTCTTGGATCTAGACAACTCATTACTAATTTAAGCAAAATTAATAATACTGGTGCCATTGAATCAACTAAACAAGGCAGTTACTTCACAAAAATAACAAATATAATAATGTCTATCATTGGAGTTATTTCAATTATCATAGGAATTTTTATTTTACAATTAATTAAAAAATCGACGACTTCAATTGCAATAGCAACTGAAAATTTAAAAAAACAAAGTATAGCTACGAATCAAATTGCTGCCAGTTTAAAAAATGAATCTAAATCCCTTTCTGAGTCCGTTTCAGAACAAGCTGCTTCTGTGCATGAAACAACGGCGGCTATTAATGAAATTACCAGCATGGTGAATAGAACGGCAGAAAACGCAAAAGAATCGACAAATGTGGCAACAAGTGCTTCGGAAAAAGCGGAACAAGGCCAAGTTACCATGAAAAAACTTGTCTCCGCCATGGAAACTATTCAAGAATCCAATGCACAACTGCAAAATATAGCTGTCATTATTAATCAAATTAATTCTAAAACCGCTGTTATTAATGATATCGTTTCTAAAACCGAATTACTTTCCTTAAATGCCTCAATCGAATCGGCAAGAGCAGGAGAGTATGGCAAAGGATTCGCAGTCGTTGCAGAAGAAGTGGGAAACTTAGCTAAAATTAGCGGAAAATCGGCAAATGAAATTCAGGAGCTTATTACCAAAAGCCAAGAAGAAGTAAATAAAATACTCGACTTAACCAAAGAACGTGTTGAAGAGGGTAAAAAAGTAACAGCGGAAGCTCAGGAATCTTTTCTTAAAATTTCTGAAGACATTAGCAATATGTCAACAGTGATTCAACAAATATCCGAAGCCACACGGGAGCAAGAAATTGGTGTGAGACAAATTTCAACCGCAATGACCAATATTGATAGAGCGACTCAAAATAGCCAAGTCGCTGTAAATACAACCGCAGAATCATCTCATGTGCTTGTCAGCCAAAGTGAACAACTTGATAAAACGACGAAAGATGTTGAATTTTTAATTGAAGGAAGTAACAATTGAAATTAAAAAAAATTAACTTTTCATCTTGGATAATATTATGAGTAAAAAAAGTTTATCATTTAAACTCAATATTTCAATTATAGTTCTATTGCTCCTAATCGTTTGTTCAGGAATTTATACCATTTTAATGATTAATAAAACACAAGACTATGCCCATGAGACCGGTGACAACTGGCTACCTAGTGTTTTGTCGACAAGTAAGATGAGTGAAGGTGTTGGCAAATATGCAAGACGCATTTTAGGACTATTATCAAACTCCTTAATTCACACGGGCGAAGAAGAAAAAAAATTGAAAGAAGAAGATTTAAAGGCATTAAATAAATATACGGATCACATAAACGAAGCTATTGAAAAATATAAAAAGCTTGTAAGCGGCTCCGAAGAAACTGAACTGTATAATGATGTCGTAAAAAAATGGCAAATATACGATAAAGCCGTAAGAGAAAGTCTTAAAATAAATAATGAAGGAAAAAAAGCAGAAGCCATAAAATATGTTTTAAAAGAAGCACGTAAAGATGCCGCAGCTCTTGAAGAAGCAATTAGTAAACTCGCAACATTTAATTACAATGGCGGCATTAAATCAACTGAAAAAGGTGCAAATTTAACAACAATCACAAATATTACAATGTTAAGTATTATTGGATCTTCTATACTCATTGGTTTATTTATCATTCAAATTATTCGTAATACGACAGGATCATTAAATAATGCTGTGGAAAATTTAAAAAGCCAAAGTGTGGCCACAAGCGAAATCGCTTCGACATTAAAAAAGGGATCTGAACAACTTACAGATTCTGCATCAGAACAAGCTTCCTCAATTCATGAAACAAGCGCTGCTGTAAATGAAATTACCAGTATGGTAAATAGAACCGCTGAAAATGCAAAAGAATCAACAAATGTTGCTGCCCATGCGTCAACTAAAACAGAAACAGGACAAACCACCATGCAGCGTCTTGTCTCTGCCATGGAAACAATTCAACAATCCAATAGTGAACTCCAAAATATTGCAACTATAATCAGCCAAATTAATGCAAAAACAGCCGTTATTAATGATATTGTTTCTAAAACGGAATTGTTATCGTTAAATGCCTCCATAGAATCAGCGCGTGCGGGAGAATATGGAAAAGGTTTTGCCGTTGTGGCTGAAGAAGTAGGTAATTTAGCAAAAGTCAGCGGAAAATCGGCACAAGAAATTCAAGAACTTATTACTTCAAGCCAAGAACAAGTCAATAAAATATTAGGCTTAACAAAAGAACGAGTCGATGAAGGTAAAAAAGTCACAGCCGAAGCACAACAAGCATTTCAAGAAATATCCACAGACATATCAACAATGACTTCGACCATTCAACAAATATCTGATGCCACTCGTGAACAAGAAATTGGAGTCAGACAAATATCTGAAGCCATGGGAAACATCGACAGATCAACACAACGCAGCCAAGCTTCAGTAAGCTCTGTTTCGGAATCAGCGGTGGACTTAGTCAAACAAAGTAAATCCCTAGATACCACAGCAAAAGACATTGAAGTCTTAATTAAAGGCGAATCCTAATCCTTAACTTGAATTTAAAAATGCAATAATTTTAAATGTCAATTTGTAGTATGAGCAAAATATTCTCAGTAAAAAAAAACTTTTAAAATGATAAAATTGTAATGAAAATTTAATGTTTTCATAATTTGTTATATTTTTTCTTGAATCGAGGAATAATTTGAAACAAAAAAGTTTATCTTTTAAATTAAATATTTCTATTATTATTTTACTTAGCTTAATAATTTTAGCAGGCTGTTACACTATTTTCATGATTAATAAAACACAAAATTTCGCTAAAGAAACAGGAGAAAGCTGGTTACCCAGTGTTTTAGTTACAAGCGAGATGAGTGATGGTGTAAGTAAATATGCAAGAAGAATTTTAGGTCTTTTAAGTACATCACTAATTAATAGCGGCGAAGAAGAAAAAAAAGTACTTGCTGAAGACATTAAAAAACTTGATCATTATACAGAAAATTTAAATAAAACATTAGAAAAATATAAAAAATTTGTTACAAACACTGAGGAGCAAAGTATATTTGAAAATGTTGTTGTAAAATGGAAAGCATATGACTCAGCATCACGAGAAGCAATTGCGATAAATAAACAAGGAAAAAAAGCGGATGCGATTAAACACGTTTTATCAAAAGGCCGAAAAGCTGTTGCGGAACTAGAAGAAGCAATTCAAAAACTTGGAAAATATAATTATGAAGGAGGTATAAAATCAACACAAAAAGGAGCAGATTTAACGACAATAACCAATATTACCATGACGAGTATCATTTTATCATCAGTACTTATTTCTCTCTTTATTTTTCAAATTATCAGAAGTACTACAGGCTCATTAAATAACGCTATCGATAATTTAAAAAATCAAAGTGTCAGCACAAGCGAAATTGCATCAAGTTTAAAAAACGGTTCTCAAATTTTAACAGACTCCATTGCCGAACAAGCTTCATCCATTCATGAAACCAGCGCTGCTATTAATGAAATCACGAGCATGGTCAATAGAACAACTGAAAATGCAAAGGAGTCAAACACGATAGCCACAAATGCTTCGAACAAAACAGAATCTGGGCAAATAACAATGAAAAAACTTGTTTACGCCATGGAGACAATTCAAGATTCTAATAAAGAACTTCAAAATATTGCAGATATCATAAATCAAATTAACTCAAAAACAGCTGTTATTAACGACATTGTTTCTAAAACAGAATTGCTGTCGTTAAATGCTTCCATTGAATCCGCAAGAGCAGGGGAATATGGAAAAGGTTTTGCTGTTGTTGCTGAAGAAGTAGGAAATTTAGCAAAAGTGAGTGGAAAATCGGCGCAAGAAATCCAAGAGCTCATCACCTCAAGTCAAGAACAAGTTAACAAAATTCTTGGTCTTACAATGGAACGAGTTGAAGAAGGTAAAAAAGTAACAGCGGAAGCTCAAAAATCTTTTCAACAAATATCAGAAGATATTTCAACAATGTCAAGTGTAATTCAACAAATATCTGATGCCACACGAGAACAGGAAATAGGTGTAAGACAAATATCAACTGCAATGTCAAACATTGATAAAGCAACTCAAAAAAGCCAAATTGCAGTTCAATCATCATCAGAATCATCAATTGATTTAGTAAGCCAAAGTGAAAAATTAAGTGCCGTCGCTAAAAATCTTGAACTTCTTATTAAAGGTTCCGCATTAGCATGAATAACAAAAGCTTAGCCAGTAAAATTTACATTTCCATTAGCATACTCATGTTTATTATAATAGTAAGTTCCGTTTATACTATTTTTACAATAAATCAAACTCAAGAATATTCGCATGAAACCGCATTAATGTGGTTACCCAGCGTAGACGCCGCTCAAGACATGAAGTATGAAATCGCCCAATTAAGAAGAAGAGAATTAAGAATTTCAATGGCTGTCGCACAAAAAGAACTCGACGAGCATTTTAAATTTGTAAAAGAAAGATTTGAAATAATAAATAATATCATTGAAAAATACAAAAAATTAATTGACACCGAAGAGGAAAAAAAATTATTCGATGAGTTTAGTAAAAATTGGAAAATATATTTAACAAAAAGAGATGCCTTTATTAAACTTGTTCAAGCAAGAAAAACTCAAGAAGCATATCAATATTTAATAAATAATTTAGATTTAAATATGCAAGAAGCACAAACTATTCTTGAAAAAATTAGTAATCTAAACTACGAAGGATCCATTAAATCAACTCAAAAAGGTGAGAATTTAACATTTATTACAAACGTAACAATGACTGTGATATTATCATTATCTATTATTTTACAACTAGGTATTTATAAAATTGTTAGTAAAAGCACTAAAACAATTATTCATTCCGTTGATGAACTTAAAGAACAAAGTGTAGCAACAAGTAAAGTTGGTGATGGATTAAAAACAAGCTCTACCGAACTGTCTAGTTCGGTTTCAAATCAAGCCGCATCGGTTCATCAAACAACAGCTGCGGTAAATCAAATATCAAGCATGATAAATAGAACCAACGAAAATGCTAAAGAGACATTAAATGTCGTAAAAAATGCTTCTGAAAAAACAAAAGAAGGCGAAAAAATAATGGGGCGCCTTGCCAAAGCCATGGAAACAATTCAAGAGTCAAGCACGCAATTGCAAAATATTGCAGAAATTATCAAACAAATCAATGCAAAAACAGCGGTTATTAATGATATCGTTTCTAAAACTGAATTATTGTCTTTAAACGCTTCTATTGAATCCGCACGAGCGGGTGAACACGGGAAGGGATTCGCTGTCGTTGCTGAAGAAGTGGGTAATTTAGCGAAAATTAGTGGAAAATCTGCTAATGAAATTCAAATGCTATTACAATCAAGCCAAGGACAAGTCAATTCTATTATTGAAACAACTAAGGCAAGAGTATTGGAAGGGAAAAATGTTACTCTAGAGGCTCAAGAAGTTTTCAAATTAATTTCAGAAAATATTACAACTGTCACGCAAGTCACAGAACAAATTTCAGATGCCACAAAAGAACAAGAAGTCGGTATTCGACAAATTTCTTCTTCCATGGAACAAATTGATTTAACCACACAAAATTGCCAAAGAATTGGTATTGTTACTGAGGAATCAGCACATAAATTAGTGGAACAAAGCAAAAAGTTAGACATTACAGCGAAAAATGTAGAAGTGCTATTAAAAGGAATCGATCAAATTAATAAAGAATTAAAGTTAAAAAAGATGAAGGAGGAACAGATACCAGAAAAAAATATTTCTGGTTAATATTTAACCGTGGAGAAGTATGTTAATTTTATATGTAAATAAAAATATACATAAAAGCAAAATATATATTATTAAATATATTTTATTCACCTTTATTTTTTTATTTCACTCACTGTCTTATGGAGATTGGTGGCACCAAAATAGTTTTTTAATGGGCGATCGCGCTGCCGGCCTAGGAGGTGCGTTTACTGGGATTTCAAGCGGCCCATCAGGACTTTATTATAACCCGGGCGGTCTCGGATTTGCACCAGACTTACAATTGAGCCTTTCAACAACAAATTATTACACTTCAAAAATCACACAAAGCGGTTATTTAGGTAACAGCGATTCGACGTTTAGTTTAACAGATTCCGATTTATTATCAGGTTTTTTTGGGGGGATTATTAGATTTTCAACAGACACACCTATGTATTTTGCCTTTGGAATTTATAATAAGGACTATGTAAATTTAGATAATAATATTGAATCTGTAAGCTCAACTAATTCAAGTGAAACAAATTTTAATCAAAAACTCAGTTCTACTGAAAATGAATATGCCGTCGCTTTTGCCCTTAGAGCTCACGATAACTTTAGTATTGGATTATCGCTTGCCTTTTTTGATATCAAATACTCCGAAATACAAACGGCAAATATAGTTGCCGGTCCCTTTCCCAATCCAGACTCTCCTGGAAATAATTTGTATAATTATGAAACCTGGATTTATAATAGTAATTTTTATATTAGTGGAATTGAGCTTGGCCTTGGTTTTTTATTTAAACCAAATTACTATTTTTCCTTTGGACTATCAGGAAAATACAAACAAATTCTTTACCAAAATGGTTCTACTAATTTTAACGATAACACCATTTTAACAGATGAAAGTTTTAATCCCCTAGGACCTAACTCCTATGCTATTCCTAATGGAGGTAGTCAAGGAGTTAATCAAATTACTCATACTCAATACGATAAGCCATTTAACTCGTTACCTTACATGATCCGTTTTGGCGTTGGCTTTTATCCTGCCGAATTCCAAACCTTTAGCGCCGACGTTAATTATCACTCAGGAGCCGATGCCCAAAACATTTTTTATAGACTAGTACCTGTATATGATTTTGCAGTAGGCTCAGAAACTGTTTTTTTTAATACAGTTGCATTGCGTTTAGGAGTTTTTACTAATAATTGGTGCGGCGATCCTAATGTGACAGATCAGCTTGTAAATGTAAATTTTATTGGATACACAGCAGGACTTGTTTATATTAATAAGGCTAATACATACAGTCTTATCTATATGCTTCAACAGTCACAACCAGGCGCCTATTATGCCCTAGAACCTTATTATGCACAGAATAATGCGAATCCAAGAGTGTATTGGGAAACACAACAATTTGCACTCTCCATATCCGATGAATTATAAAATAAATTTTACTTTTTTTCAGGCATGAGCTCTTCAATAATTTCAAGTTCAAAACTCAAATCATAAATTGAATGCTTAAAGTTTTCATAAAAATTATTATAAGTATCATAACCATATTCTCCGGCAAAAAAGTTTTTAATTATTTTTATTCTATTAAAAAGTGAAAGTAATTTAAATTTATACAGCAGTGTATTTGGATAGTTTTTTAAATCCATAAATAAAAACTGAAAAAGATCATCACCAATGGGATTATTTAATCCCGAAAATGAAAACGCAAAATTTTCAACAAGCTTATCTTTAAAAATTTCAATATTTTTTAGTTTTTCATATATATCTATAACATCATCCGAATATTTATTCATTTTTAAAAACCCTACCACAAAAACAAAAGAAAGATTGTCATTCATATCTTTAGATTTTTTAAGTAAATTTAAGCTCCTGAGACAAATTTCATTATAATAATTCATATCAAAGTTATAAATAAGAATAATGGCATTGGCACGGACACGATTGCTCGGATGATGCAGAAAACTTGTCATAAAGGGAATGATATTTTTATCTTTAATATCCCAAAAATTTTCTATAGCGTTAGCAACAATCCGATGATCATCACTGTAAAGCAAATGCATAAAAAAGGGGATGATTGCATTTTTATAAATTTTATTAATATATGAAATCACTTTATGACGGACATAAAAGCTCTTATTTTTCTTACCTTGTATAAATTCAACTAGTAAATAATGAACTTTGTAAGAGTTATACATAAAAAGAGCATCAACGGCTGCAGATTGTAAAAATTCATCTTCTTCATTTAATATATTAAAAATATAATCAATACTTTGTGAACTGCTAATTTTTCCAATAGATAAAATAATATTTTTCTTTATATATCTGTCATTTGTTATAGTATAATTTGTTGTTAAAAATTTGATTGATGGATAATTATTTTTTTCGCCTAACGCCTGAATAGAGCGCATATTATCTACAGTAAAGTTATTTTCGAGGCTTTTCATATGATACTTATAGTAATAATTTTTTATAAAAAATATGCACAATATAATTAATAAAACAACTACAATTAATGATATATTTAAGTAATAAATAGAAAATTTACTTGGAAAAAAAGTCATAAATATTCCAGATAAAACAATTATTATTGGAATAAAAAATCCCTCTGAAAAATTTCTTATTTTATCACTAATTTTTTCATTAAAAGCAGAAGTAAAATGTTCATATGATGTTTGAAATAAGGAATGTTCTAGAATTGTTTTAACCATTTCAGCAAAAACAATTGTATAAAAAACATATTTTATATTCATAATATAAAATAAGAATAAAAGGGCGAGAGCATAAATTAAGTGTTGAATAATTATTTTTGATTTTGAAAATAGAAATTTGTTAAGTAAAAAACTCGATAAAATAATAAATAAACTTGAATAAAATTGAAACTCCGAGAAAAACTTATTTAAATCTTCCGAACGAGTAAATTTAACGCCAGATGCATAATTAAATTGATAACTTACAATACTTGAAATAAAATGAAATAAACATATTATTAATATATATATTGAAACAAGTATAAATAAGTTTTTATTTTTTGAGTTTATAATCATTGAATTATCATCATATTTTTTTTCAATAACTTCTTTATTAGAATCACTTTCATTAATTCTCTTAATTTGAAATATAAAGCAAGATAAAATCAAAGAAAGAATAAGAGTAAATAATACAAAGTAAAAGTATTTTGTCATACTAAAATCAAACATATATTGATTAATCAAAACATCACTTGTAATAGCTCCAATCTCTTCAGCTATGATGAAATAAGAAAAATAAAGTTTCGACTCAAAAACATAAAAATAATTGTTGATCAAATTCCAATAAACAATTATACTTACTAAAGAAAATAAGTTGCTAAAAATCTGATAACTCCAAACACTTAATTTTCCATATTTCACCATTCCACTTAAATAATACAAAAATAATAAACTCATAATTGAAATAATAATCAACAAAATTAATTTAAACTGCCTAGAATTTTTACCTACCTCCAATAAAGAAAGTATAAATACAACAACAGGAGTTAACAAAGAAGATATAATTAAAGCTTTTGGAAGCTTATCGGCACCAATATAATAAATAAAAAACGAATTCGAACTAATTGCTAATGTTTCAATTATAAATTGAAACAAATAGGCCAATAAACAGAAAAACATTATTTTCTTGTTTATCATATAGACTGTATCCTAACTTTTTTTGCCATGATTACAAAAATTATTAAAATATTTATTTTTCAAACTCCTGTATATATTTTGGTGGATGAAAAAGCCCTAAATATGCTTTTTCATTTATAAATTTTAAATTTTGAGATAAATTACAATTTATTGTATTTTTTATATCTTCAATTGAATTTAATGTAATTTTATTATCAGATAATAATATAAAAGCCCAATTTCGACAATAAGAGGGTATCCAAACAGAATACAACTTCATCGATAAAAACAATGACTTCACAAGAAACAGATATTTCTCAAATAAGGGATTTTGTATAACCGGTATTTCACCAGATTGAATGCACATAATTCCATTTTGACTTAAAATATTTTTACAACTTAATAAAAAACTATTATTTAATATATTATTTTCATCAAATATTTGATCACATAAATCGCAAATTATAACATCATATTTGTTTTTATTATTTTTTAGAAAGTCACGCGCATCAGTAATGATAATTTCTACTTTCGAATCCTGATACGCCCCTAAACTCATTTCTGGTAAATATTTATTACAAGATAAAATAACATCTTCATCAATTTCGATAAGTGTTATTTTTTTTACTGAATTCCATTTCAAAGCTTCCCTTGCTGTTGCGCCTTCACCGGCTCCAATAATTAATACATTTTCGGGATTTTTATGAGAAATAAATGGAATATGAATTAGAGATTCGTGATAAATAAATTCATCTGCAGTCGTCGATTGTAGTTGGTTATCAAGATAAAGAGCTTTGCTTTCATTAAATAACTTAACAACACTAATATTTTGATATTGACTTTTACCCTGATATAAAACTTGAGAGATTAAGGAGTGATATCTTTCTCCAATAGACAAACGATCTGTCATCCAAATATTTGAATTTGATCTTTTTTGAGACATATAAATAACTCCTCTTTCTATATTATTAAAAATTGTAATGTATCTATATGCAAAAATTTCCTTAATAAATTTTTCCTATAAAAAAAAGACCTAGGTAAACCTAAGTCTTTTTCTATTTTTCAGCAGGATTTTAAAAAGAATTTATTTTAATATTTATCTTTTTGGAGAATGAATTTTTTCACTATTTGTGGCTGCTTTGCCCATAATATCGCTCAACGCGCCCAAAGAGGATAAAACACCCGTAGCTTCATAAGGAATAAAGACTTTGTCGGTATTTTTTTGAGTCATTTCGCCAAAGCGTTTTAAATATTCCATGGCAATAAGATAATTTGCGGCCACATCTGGAGATTCAAAAGCGGCTTTAATCATTTGAATAGATTTTGCTTGCGCGGCAGCAACATCTTCAATGGCCTGAGCCTGACCAATAGCACGCGCAATGGTGGCCTCTTTATCACCAAGCGCCTGATTGATTTTTTCTTGCTTTTCACCTTCAGAATGTTCAATACGAGAGCGTTTTTCACCTTCTGCATTGAGAATTTGGCTTTGCTTGGAACCTTCTGCAGTTAAGACGTTGGCACGACGCTCACGCTCTGCCTGCATTTGTTTTTCCATAGCCATTTGCACATCGGGTGGCGGTGAAACATTTTTTAGTTCCACGCGATTTACTTTTAATCCCCACTTGTCCGTTGCTTCATCTAATACAATTTTAAGCCTTGAATTGATAACATCACGACTGCTCAAAGTGTGGTCAAGATCCATTTCACCCACTAAACTTCTTAAAGTCGTTTGTGTGAGCTGAGCAACAGCCAAAGGTAGCGCCTGAATTTCATAAGCAGCGCGTTTTACATCTGTAATTTGAACATAGATAATAGCATCGACTATAATGCCGACGTTATCTTTTGTAATTACTTTTTGCTCGGGAATATCAATAACAACTTCACGGAGATCAACGCGATCGACATTGGTAATGATTCCATTACGACTCCAAAGTATTTGCCTGGATTCATCGACAAAAGGGATGAGGACATTTAAGCCCGAGTGCAAAACATTATGAAAACGACCAAGGCGTTCCACAATAACACATTCTTGTTGGCGAATAACAATAATATATTTTTTAAATATAAATACAATTAATAACACGATTCCAAGAAAAAGGATAAATGGTAGCAAATTAAAATTTTCCATACACAAACACCTCAGCAAAATAATATTGTCATTTTATTTAGAGACTTTGATTTTCTCAATAATGACTTTATTTCCTTCTACAGAAACAACTTTTACATGATCTCCCATTTTTAATTCACTGAGCATTTTGTCACGCTGAGAATCCCAATGTATCTCCCAAATATCAGAAAATATTTTCACTTTTCCTGGTTCGGTAGATGATTTGTAATCTTCAACAATAATACCAACTTGTCCTACAACACCTGCAATAAATTGCGAACCTGATGATCTTAAAAAACGTGACTTACGCCATTTCGAAATAAAAACTAAAAGCAATATTCCTGATACTACAAAAATGGCTGCATGTATATAAATATTTGAATTAAATAAGGCAAATAGCCCCGTTATTATAGCTGCAATGCCTAGAGGCAAAAAATAAAATGTCAAAGAAAATATTTCTAATAAAGCAAAAACAATTCCTGCTACAAAATATAACCAATACCATTCTAATTCCATTTTTTAAGACCTCTTTTTTGTATCAGATTTTTTTCTCGTTGAGTCTTTCGATTTACTATTTTTATTTTTGGAGAATTTTATAGCTTTAGTTTCTTTATTCTGACCTTTTTTTTCAATTTCAAAAGATCTTTTTTTAGAATCATTTTTTTCAATCTCGAATGATCTTTTTTGGGAATCATTTTTATCTGTTTTCTTAGAAGATGCTGATTCCTCTTTTTGCCATTCTGAAGATCTTTTTTTATTTTGAATTTCTTCATTACTTTGCTTACGCGTTTTTGCAACTAATGTTGCTCTTTTTTCGCGACGTTCTGCTTCGCGTGCATAGTCGGAGTCATTTAAACTCATCTTTTTAATTAATTTACGTTTTGCAATAACTTCATTTGATAAAACATAAGAACTTTTTTTCTTTTTAGATTCTTGCTGCTCCATGTCTTTTTTAATATCATTTAAATATTTTATTTCTGCCTCTGAAGCAGGTCGGATTTTACCGGGTTCCAGTTTTCCTGGTAAACGAAGATCTCCAATAGCAACGCGCACAAGTCTGACAACGCTTAAACCCAAAGCTTCCATCATACGACGAACCAAACGATTACGTCCTTCTGTGACAACCAACTCAATCCATTGGCCCACACTATTTCCTAATTTTTCTTTGTTACCTATTTTTAATGAAATAACTTTGGCCGGACCATCTTCAAGCTCAATGCCTTTTTTAAGTTTTTCAGCATCTTCAATCGTAAATGAAGACGATGTTAAAACAGCATATGTCTTTTCAACGGAATATTTTGGATGAGATAAAGCTAAAGACAGGTCACCATCATTTGTTAAAACAAGCAAACCTTCGCTTCGATAATCTAAGCGCCCCACAGATTGCACATTCAAAGGAAGTTTTTTAATTTCAGGCAAATCAAAAATAGTGGGTCTTTCTTTTTCATCTTTTCGACTTGTTATTGTCATAAAAGGTTTATTTAAAAGATATATCATTTTTGCAGGTTTACTTTTTAATGCCTTGCCATCAACAGAAATAGATGCAGCGCGATCTACTTTTGTTCCGAGTTTCTTCACAACTTTTCCATCAACTTTCACTTGACCCGCTTCAATAAGTTCGTCTGCTTTTCTTCGCGATGAAACGCCAAACTCTTGAAGTAATACATTTAAGCGAACGAATTCTGAGTTCTGATTTTTTTGAACATCTTTAACCATATAATGTTTCCCAACATGAAAAAAAAAATCCACTTTTGCCTTTATTTAAGCCAGAAGTGAATTCGAAAAGCAAAAAATAAAAATGCTTGTCTATTTATCCTAAAAACAAAGCAGAGACAGGATCTTCAAAGAATTGCTTTAGTGTTTTTAAGAACTCGGCTCCCACAGCTCCATCAACAACCCTATGGTCACAACTTAATGTAACTTTCATTCTTTGTTCAACACCTACAGTGCCATTTGGTAAAATAGCAGGTGTGGGAACTGTCGCGCCCACTGCTAAAATAGCCGCTTGAGGTGGGTTGATAATCGCAGTAAAGCTTTCAATTCCAGCCATTCCTAAATTACTAACAGAAAACGTGCCCCCCGCATAGTCATTTGGTTGCAGTTTTCCTTCTTTCGCTATTTTCACAAGACGTTTTGTTTCTTGAGAAATTTGAACAACTGTAAGTTTGTCCGCATGACGCACAACAGGAGTCATTAAGCCATTAGGCAATGCCACTGCAACGCTCATATGCACATCACGATATTGCGCGACATACTCATCTTGCCAGGACGAATTTAAAGCAGGATGACGCTTTAAAGCACGTGACGTTAGAAAAATAACAAGGTCATTGACACTGAATTTTTCATTTTCTGGCAATTTAGCAACAACTTCTTTACGCCAATTCAATAAATTTGTCATATTAATACTGACAGTAAGGAAGAAATGTGGTGCTGTATTTACGCTTTCCGCTAAGCGGCGCGCAATAGTTTTACGCATATTTGTATGCGGAATTTTTTCAACTTCAGCGCCCGATCCAAAAGCTATGGCAGGTGACGCACTTGATGCCCCACCTGAGGCTTGATCGAGATCTCTTTGCACAATGCGCCCATTAGGACCACTTCCTTGAATGCTGCTCAAATTAATTCCCTTATCCGCAGCAATTTTCTTAGCAAGAGGACTTGCTTTCACAGCAGCATCGGGGACAGTTGTTGTTTTTGCGGAAGACGCTGTTACGTTAGCTGAAGATGATTTTGCAGGAGCTTCTTTTTTTGCTTCTGCATGCGGAGCTGAAGCCGCTCCTCCTTTTTTCGCTTTGTATTTTTCAAGGGCTTCTTCCCAGTTTTCACCCTCTTTACCAATGACGGCAATGGGCGCCTGCAGAGGACATTTTTGTCCATCGCCAACAAGAATTTTTAAAAGAATACCACTGGCAGGGCATTCATATTCCATGGTTGCTTTGTCGGTATCAATTTCAATAACAGGCAAACCAGCAGAAACTTTTTCACCTTCTTTTTTTAACCAATGCGCAACTGAGCCTTCAGACATCGTATCCGAAAGTTTCGGCATTTCCATTACTGTTGCCATAATGATTTCTCCAGAGTTACTTTATTTATATAATACAGCTTTAATTGCAGAAATGGTGCGCTCCGCCGTTGGCATAACCTCATGCTCAAGTCGCTCATTATAGGGCATAGGCACAAATAAATTTGTCACACGTTCCGGTGGCGCATCCAAATAGTCAAAACATTCTTTCACAACTCTATCGACAATATGACAACCAAAAGAGGCCACGCCCCAACCTTCTTCAAGAACAACAAGGCGGTTTGTTTTACGCACAGAATTAAAAATCATGTCTTCATCAAGTGGCATTAAAGTACGAGGGTCGACAATTTCTACACTGATGCCTTCTTTTTCAAGTTCAGCAGCAACATCTAATGCAAGAAGTACCATTTTATTCCAAGCAACTAAGGTAACATCCGTTCCTTCGCGCTTGATATCTCCAACTCCAAGAGGAATGGTATATTCGCCCTCAGGAACTTCGCCCGAACGACCATACAACATTTCACTCTCTAAAAAGAGAACCGTATTGTCATCACGAATAGCAGACTTCATGAGTCCTTTCGCTTCGGCAGGAATCACAGTACTGACAATTTTGAGTCCAGGACAGTTTACTAACATGTGATCAACGCATTGACTGTGCTGAGCACCTAACATGTGAGCCGCACCATGTGGTCCACGGATAACCATAGGCACTTTGTATTGTCCACCGCTCATATATAACATTTTAGCGGCATGATTGATAATTTGATCGAATGCTTGAATCGCAAAATTCCATGTCATCATTTCAATAACAGGACGCAACCCGCACATAGCAGCACCAACGCCTAATCCCGCAAATCCCGCTTCGGAAATAGGAGAGTCAACAACTCTCATCGGTCCAAATTTTGCAAGCATTCCTTTTGTTACTTTATACGCGCCGTCATATTGCGCAACTTCTTCGCCCATAATAAATACACTTGGGTCGCGTTCCATTTCTTCAGTCAACGCTTGGTTTAAAGCTTCGCGTAAAGTTAAAATCGCCATAATATAAAACCTCAAACACTAGTTATTAAACAAGAACATGCTCATAAATTTCTTCGAGCCCTGGTTCCGGTGCCTCATCTGCAAAGGTAACAGCTTTCTCAACAATATCTGCAATTTCTTCTTCGTATGTTTCGAAATCATCTTCTTTTGCAGCTTTTTGTTGAAGCATAATATCTTTAAGAAGAATAAGGCAATCACGACTGCGTTCTTTTTCAACTTCTTCTTTTGTACGATAATTTCCAGGATCGGATACAGAGTGTCCGCGGAATCGGTACGTTTGAATTTCAACAAGAATGGGTTTAGAAGTTTTACGAGTCTCTTCTACAATTTCTTTCATTTGATTATATGTATTCACAACATTGCGACCATCGACGATGGCCTGACGCATATTATAACCTTTTGCTCTGTCAGCAAGATTATTTAATGAGCATGTTCTTGAAATGGCGGTACCCATTCCATACATATTATTTTCAATAATAATAATACAAGGAAGATCCCAAATTGCCGCCATATTTAATGCTTCATGAAACTGACCCTGATTTATGGCAGCATCGCCTAAAAAGCACAGCGCAACATTATCTTCTTTATTATATTTAATTTTCCAAGCAGCACCAACAGCTAATGGAACCTGTCCACCAACAATGCCATGACCTCCCATGAAACGTAATTTTTCAGAGAACATGTGCATGGAGCCACCCTTGCCGCGCGCACATCCCGTTACTTTACCAAGTAATTCAGAAAGCATCATGCCGGGATCCATTCCTAAAATAATAGGAAGAAAGTGATCACGATAACCCGTAATAACGTAGTCTTGACCTTTTCTTATGGCGTTTAAGCATCCTGTACCAACGGCTTCTTGTCCAATATATAAGTGACAAAATCCACTAAATTTTTGCTGAACATACAGTTGGCCAACACGCTCTTCGATGCGACGCCCGAGCAGCATTTCTTTATAAAAAGCTACAAGAAGCTGATTTGATAATTTTTGAGCCATTTATAAACTCTCCAAAATAATAGTATCGAAAAAACAAATTTTTAAACATTCTACGAAATAAGATAAGTTTGGGCTTGCGCCCCAATATACACACAGACGGTAAGCTATGACAGAAAAAACGGGACTGCAAGAAAGCGTCAATCTAAATGACAATAAAAAAAGGAAGAAAGAAGAGAACTCTTCCCACTTCCTCTGTAGCACAATCTACATATTATTATAATGATTTAGAAAAACATAAGCTTCATGCAAAAGACGGAACCTCCCGACTTAATAAACTCCGATGTGTCTACTTCTAAAGGAATAAAATTATTATCTTTAAGCAATTTCAATGTATTCTCGCAACCTTTCTGAATAATAACATGCTTACCATCAGGACAGTGGGCATTACATGCAAATCCAGGAGAATCCGCTTCAGCAAGGGGCACTTCAAGAAGTTGTGGAAAAATAGCTTTCAATAATAATAATCCCTCTTCCGTAAACGCTTCCTTACATGCTAATGCAGAATTGGCATTTAGGATACTTAAACAAGTATCAAGATGATAAAACTTTGCATGCTTTAACTCAAAAATGGCGACTGGGGAATTTGTTACTTCAGATAAAAGATTATAAATTCTTTTATCTGTACGAAATCCATGGCCACCTAAAATAAATCGATAGCCTGGTAACCATAATGCATCTCCCATGGATTCAAAAAAATACCCCATTGTCCTTGAAGCAATACGATGAGAAGAATAACCATGCGCTGTTAAAAAAGAGTTTATATAAGGAACTTCTTCATTCCGGATATCGTTGCGCATATTCGAAAGCACAGCGTGGAAATTACCACAGGAATCTAAATAAGGAAAACTTTGATTTGCGCAGAATACCATGTCAGGAAGACCGTTTACCGGATCGACAACAAAAACATTAAATCCAATGCTCTCATATGTTTTTTTTAAATTTTGCCATTGCTCAATTGCTTTGTTTTTATCCAAAATATGTAGCGAACCATCCTCACGCAACATATGAGCATTAATGGGATTATCAACATTAAAAAAGGCAGGATTGACCATCATCACTTTTTGTGGTTTTGGCATTGACGATAAAGACTCTTTAGAAATAGACAATTCGGATACATTGCGTATCACTTTTCTCATGGAGCACCTCTAAAAATGGAAGCACGCTTTCTCGTTATATTCCTGAAAGCAGATGACTTTTTTACATCAATTAAAATTCAGGTTCAATTGTTTTACAAAAAAAGATAAACACGATTATATCAACCCTTCCAAAATAAAAAATGGAAGCTATCTGAGATACAATTATTTTTTTAGAATACGAGGAATGCAAAGTGATTCAAATTTTGGAAATTGAAACAATGGGCTTAAAAAACAACTTTTTTAAAAGCCCCTGGCTATTTAGCAATCAAATTAAACATATTAATGATAATGAATTAAACGATCAAAAAGTTTCTCTTGTACATATTAAAGGAACAAAAAAAATTGGCATTTATTGCAAGAAAAGTCTGATATCAGTTCGTTTTTTACCAGATAAAATTTTTAATCACATAGAAAATAATACTATTAAAAAAGAAACATTTATTAAAGCAATTTCCGAGCATTTAAACACTTTAAAACGTGAAAAAATAAAATTTCAATTTCCAAAAGAGGAAGCTTTTCGATTATCTCATGGAGACAATGACGGCCTTCCTGCTATTGCCATTGATGACTACCAAAGCGTTCTGGTCATTCAAAGTTCTTCTCAAGCGGGTGAGTTCTTACTGCCATTTATAATTGATGCCCTTAAATTAATTGACAATCGACCGCTGTTCGAAAGAAGCACGGGGCAAATCAGAAAAATGGAAGATTTACCCGAAAGAACACGTTGGATCACAGAATCTTCCAAAGAAAATAATAATTATGAAGTTAACTGTAACTTTGCTAAACTAAAAATGAACTTTTTTCTTAACAAGGCGCAAAAAACAGGTTTATTTCTTGATCAAAGAAAAAATTTAGAATACCTATCAAGAATAATAAAAGATTATGATATACAGTCTTGCCTTGATATTTGTAGTTATGCCGGTGCTTGGAGCGCGACAGCAGCATCGTCTGGAGTAAATGATTTGACATTAATTGATCAAGATTCATGGGCACTCAATCTTGCAAAAAATAACATTTTGGCAAACTCTAATAATAATGTAACAGTTGAAATGCTCCATGGAGATATGTTTGAACACATGCAGAGGCTTTTAAAACTTGAAAAAAAATATGATTTAATTATTGCCGATCCTCCTGCCTTTGCTAAAACTAAAAAACATGTGCCTGAAGCAAAAAGAGCTTATTCACGCATGACTAAATTAGCGAGTAAATTACTTTCTGATAATGGTATTCTTATTTTATGCAGTTGCAGCAGACATATTCCTGATCACGATTTTTTAGAATCGGTTTGCGTTGGATTAAATGAAGGAAATTGGGTATTTTTGCACAAAGGGGAACAATCACCGTGTCACACACATCTTGCAAATCCCGATTCTTCTGAATATCTTAAATGCTATTTTTTAATAAATCGCAAACTATAAATTATTTAATTATGGAGTAAAAAATGAGTTCAGACAAAAAAACAATTATGCTTGACGCTAGAATTGTCGTTAAAGACGCTGAACATGGCATAGCGAGGCATATTAGGGAACTGATTTTTAACATAATTAATTGTAAAGATCATGAAAATTTCAATTTTATTCTTGTCACCAATGCAAATTCACCTTTTAATGAGTATAAGTTACCTAGCAATTTCTTAATTGTTACTTTAAAATTTGGGACATTTAGTTTTTTAGGGCAATTTGAAATTATTTTTACAATATTAAAATATAAACCAAAATTATTTCATTCGCCACATTTCATAGTACCACTTTTAAGTTCTATACCCCTTATTGCAACTATTCATGATATGAATCATATGGCTCTTTCAAATAATTATTCCTTAATTCAAAAAATTTATTATAACATTTTTTTAAAAAGAAAATTATTGAAAGCAAAATCTATCATAACAGTCTCAAATTTCTCTAAAAATGAAATCATAAAATACTTGGGTTTACCAAACGAGAAAATTCATGTTTTTTACAATGGAGTTTATAATAATTTTCAACCTGCTGAAGCTTTTAATCAAGAAAAAGTACATTCCGTTGTCTTCAAACATAAATTACCTCCCAAATACATTTTTACCATTGGGAATAACAAACCACATAAAAACCTAGAAAGACTTACGGAAGCTTATTGTACAGGAAACTTTAAACTGCCCTTAGTTATTCTTACACAAAATCACACCTCTCTTCTTGAAATTTCCAAAAAATATGGAAAACATAAAGATGTTCATTTTGTTGACTTTGTCAAAGAAGAGGATTTCCCACTTATTTATTCATTGTGTAGTAGTTTTGTTTATGTTTCATTGTATGAAGGATTTGGCTTACCTCCCATCGAAGCCGCTGCCTGCGGAGTTCCTGTGGTTATCAGCAATACGACTTCTCTTCCTGAAATTATGGAAGATGTGGCCATTTATGTTGACCCTTTAGATATCAAAGATATCCAAAGAGGAATCCATGAATCACTTGATGAATACAACCCAAATCTTAAAAAAAATGTACAAAATGGGTTACAGCTCTCTAAAAAATACTCTTGGGAACGCATGGCACAGGAAACTCTCACACTTTATGGTACCCTACAATGAATTGATTTGCATTTTTAAAGAAATATGAATACCAACGAAACGGAAAATATCTTGGATCCTGTTTGATCCAATCTTACGAAAGGCTTTGTATGACAACGAATAACGGAAATATGCGTAACATTGCGATCATAGCTCACGTTGACCATGGTAAAACAACTTTGGTTGACAAACTTCTTGGACAATCTGGTACTTTTGCGGCTCACCAAGCCATTGCAGAACGTGTCATGGACAGTATGGACCTCGAACGCGAACGTGGAATTACCATTGCTGCTAAAAATGCATCCATGGTTTACAAAGACGTACGCATAAACATTGTCGACACCCCGGGCCACGCCGACTTCGGCGGTGAAGTAGAGCGCACCTTGATGATGGTTGATGGTGCCATTCTGCTTGTTGATGCAGCAGAAGGTCCCCTTCCTCAAACAAGATTCGTGTTGCAAAAAGCGTTACAACGCAATCTCCGTATGATTCTTGTTATTAATAAAGTTGATCGTCCCGACGCACGTATTGATGAAGTTTCCGAAATGGTTCAAGATCTCTTCTTAGAACTTTCCTCTGAAGATCATCACCTTGATTTCCCAATTCTTTACGCTTCCGGTCGCAACGGCTGGGCAAGCAAAGAACAGGGCGTTCAAAAAGAAAATCTTCAAGATCTCTTTGACACCGTCCTAGAGCACGTACCACCTCCAAAGGTTGCTACCGAAGGCGGCGCACAAATGCTTGTGAATAACCTTAGCTACAATAACTTCTTAGGTCGTTTGGCTATTGGCCGCGTCGAACGCGGTACTTTACAAGCAAACCAAAGCATTGTTTTAATAAACAAAGAAGGTAAAACTCAGCCTGCAAAAATTATTAAAGTGAGAGCTTATCGTGGGCTTGAACAAGTTGACGTAGAAAGCGTCTCTGCGGGCGACATTGCCATTGTTGCTACGGGTCTTACAGACTTAGCTATTGGTGACACCATTGCCGAAGCTTCTAATCCAGAAGCCCTTCCGCGCATTGAAGTCGATCCCCCCACAGTGGGCGTGGAAGTCAGCGTAAACACCTCCCCTACAGCAGGTCGTGAAGGAACATATTTAACAAGTAACAAACTTGGTGAATTTTTACACAAAGAAGCTATGAATAACGTGGCTCTTAAAATAGAAAATACAGATTCTCCCGAAGTTTTTATCTTAAAAGCCCGTGGTGAATTGCAAGTTGCTATTGTGATGGAAAACCTCCGCCGTGCTGGTGGTGAGTGTATGGTCGCACGTCCTAAGGTGATTACAAAAACAGAAAAAGGCAAAGAATTAGAACCTGTTGAAAGAGTTGTTCTCGATGTTCCCGACAATAGCGTAGGTGCCGTCACAGAAAAACTTTCTATCCGCAAGGGTCGCCTTGAGAACATGCAAGCATTCAACAACGGACGCACACGTATTGAATTTAGCATCCCAACCCGTGGACTTTTAGGTTACCGCAGCACGTTCCTCACAGACACCAAAGGCGAAGGCCTTATGTCCAGTTACTTTGAAGGCTGGGAACAAAACCGTGGTAATTTCCTTTCTCGCGTAAATGGCTCTCTTATTGCCGATCGTTCTGGCAAAACAACAGAATACGCTCTTTCGGGACTCGAAGAACGCGGTCGTTTATTTGTGACTGCTGGTGAAGAAGTTTATGAAGGCATGGTTATTGGTGAACACAATCGCGATTCCAACTTGGATGTGAACGCTGTTCGTGAGAAAAAACTAACAAACATGCGTGCTTCCGGATCTGACGATTCCACAAAACTATCTCCTATCACCAAATTGAGCCTTGAAACTGCTCTTGACTGGGTTGAAGATGACGATTGGATTGAAATCACTCCTAAAAACATCCGTCTACGCAAACGCGTATTAGCTGCCAACCAACGCAGTGTCTCCAGAAGAGAAAAAGCAGAGTAAATTTTACTCTGCTTTTTTTATACTTTATAGTTGCCCCCGCTGGTAAATCTTGTACCAAAAAGGGCTTGTAAAAATGACACATGAACAAAATACAAATGAACAACTTTCTCTTCTCATCTCCCAATGGCTTTCCCAAGGGAAAGAGCTCCCTCCTCACTTAAAACCTGCATTAGAACGCCTGAGTAAGGAACATTGCTCAGGAATTGCTATTAAACAACTTGATTCTCCCATGATGAAACAGTTTCGCACCGCAAAAGAAGAAGTCCCCGATGCCCTGCTCTTTTTCAGAATGGGAGATTTCTACGAATTATTTGGGCTTGATGCCATTATAGCATCCGATATTTGTGGATTAACATTAACATCAAGAGACAAATCTAGTGAGTTTCCCGTTCCCATGGCCGGGGTTCCTGTTGTAGGATATAAAAATGCGCTAAAAAAATGCGTTGTTGCTGGCTTTAAGGTTGCTGTTTGCGATCAAATAGAAGACCCGAGACAAGCAAAAGGAATTGTCAAAAGAGAAATAACACGCATTGCCACACCCGCTGTCCCAGGAGATTTGGAAGAAGAGGAATCACCAAACGAGAGAAGTTTTGGTTGTTACCTTGCCAGCGTGATTGAATGCAAAAAACAATATACTTTATCTTATATCGATGTCTCAACAGGCGAGTTTCGTATTACATATGAATTAAATGAGTCTTTATTATTGCAAGAATTATCAACAATTTCACCAAAAGAATTGCTTGCTCCGCATAACATTCATCAAAAATTAAGCTCGCTACTTAAATCAATTCAACAAAAAAATATTATTGCCATAAATTCAATAGAAAATTGGATTTTAAAATCAGAACTTGCTTGTAAAGAATTATTTTGTGAATTTTTTAAAGAAAAAGATTTTCATTCCTTTGGCTTAACCCATATTCCACAAAGTTTGCCAGCAATTTGCGCCATTCTACAATATTTAAAATCAACACAAAAAAATGTATTAAAAAATATTCAATTTATTACAAAATATGAATTATCAACACATTTAATTATTGACGAAGCAACAAGGAGACACCTCGATTTTTTCTATACAGCATCAGGAGAAAAAAAGGGGAGTTTATTTCATTTTTTAAATAAATGCATAACCGCTACAGGCAGTCGTAAATTATTGCATAGATTAAAATATCCTTATAAAAACGCTGAAGAAGTGAATATATCACTCCATAAAATTTCCGAGGTTGTAAATTGCACAGGTTTAATTCCAGAACTCGTAGAGTTATTAAGAAACACTGGAGACATTGACAGATTATTATCTCGCGCAGCACAACGTAACTTAGATGCACGCGCTATGGCGTGGTTACGACAAACTCTTGGTACCTTACCATTATTTCAAAATGTTATTTTAAATTGGAAACAAGCCCCATTATTAAATGAACTTTTAAAAGACAATGAAACTATTTTAGCTTTGAAACCCCTTTTCGAATTACTAGAAAAATCCTTAGCAGAAGATCCCTCACCTATTATTGGAAAAGGCGGTATTATTTTTAAAGAGGGTTATTCCAATGAACTCGATGAAGCCATTTCTCTCTCAACAAATTTTAATCAAATGCTTTCCGACTTAGAAAAAAAAGAACGAGAATTATCACAAATTCATACATTAAAAATTGGTTATACAGGAGCTTTTGGATATTATTTTGAAATTTCTAAAGGTAAAATAGCGCAAGCGCCAAAACATTTCATAAGGAAACAAACTCTTACCAATTGTGAAAGATTTGTTACCCCAGAGCTAAAAGAATTAGAAGAAAAAGCATTAGCAGCAAGCGATAATCGGATAATTTTAGAAAAAGAGTTATTAGAAGGTTTACGCATAAAAATACTCGATTTTTCTAATTATTTATGCCAGGCATCGTGTTTAATAGCAGAAATCGATCTCACAGTTACTTTTGCCAATCTTGCCTTACAATACAACTGGTGTAAACCGACTTTGGTAAATGAAAATTTAACCCAACTAACCGATTCAACACACCCTATTTTAGCTCATTTAAGCACAAATTCAGAACCCTTCATTGCTAATAATATTACTCTTGGAATTGAAAAAAGTGATGAGAATAAAAATCCTCTGATTCACCTCATTACAGGTCCTAATATGGCAGGTAAAAGCACCATTATGCGACAAGTGGCACTCACTCAAGTGCTTTGTCAAATGGGCTCTTTTGTTCCTGCTAAAACAGCAAAAATAGGCATGGTCGATCGCATTTTTACCCGTATAGGCTCAGCCGACAATGCCTTAAAAAATCAGTCCACATTTATGGTAGAAATGCTAGAAACAGCTCATATGCTCCGCTTTGCATCTCCCCAAAGCTTGCTCTTGCTCGATGAAATTGGACGGGGCACTTCAACTTTTGATGGCCTTTCCTTGGCCTGGGCCATTTTAGAAAACTTACATGATGAAGTAAAAGCCCGTACCTTATTTTCAACTCATTATCATGAGCTTCAAGAGGTCATTTCCCAAAAGTCCAACATTCAACCGATGCATATGCAAGTTTCTGAAAATATTATTATAAATGACAATATTGAAAAACGTGCTATTGAATTCACGCGCAAATACAACTCAGGAAGTGCGGGACAAAGCTATGGTATTCACGTTGCTGAACTTGCCGGTATTCCCGAAAAAATAATACAGCGTGCAGAAGAACTTCTAGACACTCTTGAGAATAAAGCAGATAGTAAAAAGATGAACTTCACATTGCAACCCCCCGCCCCCATTATGGATTCGCAAAATAGAGATGATGTAGGTAAAGTGGAGCAAAAAGCCTTTATTAACAAAGAGAATAACAATGAAAAATCAAATGAAATAAAGCTTTTGGATATCATTTCTGTAACAGATCCCGATTCTTTATCACCAAGAGAAGCCCTAGATTTTCTGTATTCCTTAAAAAAGTTTAACAAAAATGAATTAGGCTCAGAACTCTTATTAAAGGCTCTTGGATACCAAAAGTCTTCCTATAAATCGCAAATGTCTGCTAAAAAAACAAAAGAAACCGTTCTCGGCAGCGATCAAACACTCTTTTAGCTTGACGCCAGCTTCGGGCTGTGCTTATCTTCCCTCTCATGTTTTTGTTGAGTCGCTGCGTTGGCAATCATCATTTTGAACGAGCCCAACGCTGCTGCCTACATTGTATTTATCGAACTTCATTAGGAGTTTTCCCATGGCAGTATCCACAGGTAAGAAAAAACGTCGCTATTCCAGACCAAAGCGTACGCTTGATCCACAAATCACATTTGATTACAAAGACACTCAATTACTCCGTCGTTTCGTAACTGAACACGGTAAAATTGTACCTCGTCGTATCAGCGGCGCAAGCGCACAACAACAACGTGCTCTTACACTTGCTGTAAAACGTGCTCGCACAATGGCTATTTTAAGCTATGGACAAGGCGGCGACGCGCGCTAATTGTCTGACATATCAGAACTAAAAAGAAAACCGCACTCTTCATATTGAAAGTGCGGTTTTTTTAATATACGAAAGGTACTCTTGTATTTGTTCTGATTAAGGTTAAAAAATGTTACGAAGTTTATTAAGCAAATTGCAATGTATTTCTGGATTAAAAAAAATATTTCTTCTCAGTGGAATTTTAATAATTTACGACATATTTATCGTAAAATCTCCTTTTAAATTTTTTCATGACATTATCGGTGGTCGCTATTTTGTAAACTATTTATTAAGCCTCATTGCTTTAGTACTATTTATAAGTCTACTCCACTTCATATCTAAAGGAAAAATATTTTCTAAACTTTTAGCATGCGCTCTCCTCATTATTCCTTTAGGCATTCAGACGGGGCACTATGCATTTTATAATAAACCCTTAAATGCCTACGGCATCCGCTTCTTTTTTAGCGAACCCTCGCTTACTAGCAAACTCGCTTTAGAAAATATAAATTACATTAAAATATTTTCATTCGCCATATTTGCTTTTATTATAGCATTTATATTGCTTCAAAATAATCAAAAAATAAAATATAAGAACTTATTTGTTTTTATTCTATCCCCTATTTATTTATCTATTTTGGCTCTTTGCGGGATGAATTGGTACCTTATACTAGATTATCAAAATTCCATTACTTCGGTTTATGCCGCACTTCCCGAAACGGCGCGTTCCTTATATTTTAAAACCTTAAAGCAAAGCAAACCAGAAATATTGCTATCCCCTTCCCACAAAAAACTCCCAAATATTTTATGGATCATTGGAGAATCTGCTGCCAAAAATCATATGAGCTTGTATGGTTACCACAGAAAAACCACGCCCCATTTAGACGCCTTAAATGACAGGGGAGCGTTAATTCCATTTCATAATGTCGTAAGCATTGGCCCTCATACACTTATTTCAGTTCCTTATATGCTCGTTGGTAAGCAAAATATTGACCCTAAAGGCACTATTTATTCCTCACCAAATATATTTGAATATGCAAAATCAAGGGACTATGAAACAGCATTTATTAGCTCCCAAGATCTGCGTTGGAAAAACTTCGATCAATTGAGCGGTAAAAATACAGTTGATTACTATCGCGCAGGTACTGACTTTAGCAGCAACGTCAGTGTTGCCAAAGGCGCCGATGACTTAAAAGTCCTAGAATCAAGCATAATACCCCATCTTGAAAACATGCGCCCTCCCTTCTTATTAGTAACGCAAATGGATGGAAGTCACTACCCCTATAAAACTCATTCTGAACCACAATATAAAAAATTCTTTCCTGAAAACAGTCCCAACGGCACCAACGCTTACGATAACACTCTTGTTTACTCCGATATTTATTTATCAAAATTAATTGAGTCGGCGCGGAAAAAAGATCCCTCTATTTGGATTTTTTATACTTCCGATCATGGACAATCCGTTCCTTTAGCAAGAGAAATAAATACAGAAGAAAAAGATGATCACGAAGAAAATAAAAGTTTTCTTTCAAAATGGAGAGAAAAAATTACCAAAGTTTTTGAAGCCAATGAAGACGAAGAAAATGATGATGAATCAAAAATTGTCTTTAACCAAGGCTATAATAACGACATTATTCACAATGCTTTTTTTGTAGTTCCACCCGACGAATACAAAAATGAAATTTTAAATAAACAGAACGCTCCCATAGCGCAATCCGATATTTTTGCAACTATTTTGCATTTAATGGATATTGAAAACCCCGCCTCACCGATTGATGGTCTATCTTTATTAAATCCTATTTCCGAAAACCGTTTGCGTATTTCTACTGGGTTTGTTGTTACAAATGATAATATCCCCGAGGCACAAGTTACCTTACCCGATAAATCTTCCTATTTTATTGATTTTAGCCGTAAGAGTATCAGTTCCTCTAAAGATAAAAGCGTCTTTCACTTTGAAGACGCTCCCAAAGAAATTAAAAATTTATTTGATAAAGAATTTTATATAGAAGATAAACAAATAAACACAGCGCGATTATAATTAAGGATCATTTCTATTTAATATTTTAATCGGAACATTAGTAGTACCTGTTAAACTTCCATTACCAAGTTCACCAAATCCATAAAAATTTCCGCCCCAACACCACACATCATTATTTTTTAGCAAAACACAAGCTCTACCATCAGATACAGCTAAGTCAATAATAGCGGAATTGGGCCAAGTTTGCGTCACCTTAACCGCCACATTGGAATCGGTATTTGTACCATTTCCCACATTCCCATAATAATTTCCACCCCAACAATAGACTGAGGTATAATCATCGGTCACAGCACAAGAAAATGCATAAATTGTAGCTTGCGGGTAGGCAGTAGAGTTTGCTCCACCGGAACCCACCATTACAGCTCCCGTAAGAGGCTGTAGATTGGAATTTAAAACTGTAATTCCTGTTGTCGTAGAACTTGGAGCCGTCTTAGTTCCATTGCCAAATTCGCCAAAAGTATTCGGACTATTGCCAAAACATTGTACTGTAGAGTCAATTAGAACAGCGCAACCGAGAAAGGGGAAATTTACGGTACCTCCACCTAATAAGGACACAGCATTACTTGTTGTAATTGATACAGGTAAACTAGGTATAGTACCAAAATCCTTACCCCAACATTTCACATTTCCATTACTTAAAAGTGCGCAACTATCAGAATTATGTCCTACTAAAAGTGTCGCATTTGAACCTAAAGAAGCAGCTACACCGGTTAATGTTGCCGTTGTTGTTCCATCTCCAAGTTGACCATTTGTATTAGCCCCCCAGCATGTTACTTTACCAGTATTATCAAGAATACAGGAATAACCATCATTTAACTGAACGGATTTGACAATTTTCCCTCCCGTATTAGTAGTAAATTGAGGTGATGTTGCGGGAGTTGTTGAATTTACGCTATTTCCTAAAACACCTGAATTTTGGTTTCCCCAACACTTATAACCACTAAAGAAAAAAGCACATGTTGAAGATCTACCTGCAACAACAGAGACAATAATATCTTGTCCCGAAATAGGATTAACCGCTGTGGCCCAAGTGGGTGAGGAGACTCCTCCTGGAGTTGGGGTAATTGGTATTGTCGTCCCTAGTCCAACCTGTGCATAGTCATTTTGTCCCCAGCATTTTAATTTTCCTACTGTCATAACAACACAGCCACCAGCATCACCAAGTGTGATCAAGCCACTTTTATTCCCATTTGTCGTGTACTGAGGCACTATCCCCGACTTAAAAGACTGATCAGCTAATTCTTGAATAGAGGCATAATCACTTAGGGATTTGGCTGAGTTTGCGCTAGAAGGATCTGCTAAATTATTTAAGGGCGAGCAACTTCCTAAATAATAGGAAGAAATAAAAATAAAAAACCAAAATATATTTAACTTTTTCATAAATAAAACCCTAATGTTAAATTATAGTTGGTAAATGTATAAAAACCAGCATTAGCAAAATAAGCATTACCAAAATTATCTGAATAGGCATCGCTTGAAATATATCCCCAAGAATAATAAGCCGAAGGACCTATATAAAATGGTTCGAATTTAAATAATAAAGACCCACCAACACCATAAACCAAATTAAAAGTAACAGGCCCCGTACTTGAAATTGTTGAATTGTTCATAGTCGTATTACGCATCCAAGTATTGCTAAAGGCATAATAAGCATAAGGATTAATTTGAAAATCGACATCGGAAAATGAAATTTTATAAGCTAAATCAAGTCCTGCTTGAATAGATTGGTAGGTAAATGAATTCTGATGATTGCTCGCATTCTTTATTGCGCTTGAAGAACTTGCTGTAGAAGTCATGGATTCATAACGGGAACCAATTCCAAAATACAAACCACTCCCTAGTGGAAAAAACAATTTAAAAAAAGCATTATAACCAGTGTAGGGATCTCCATTAATTGTCATCATCGAATAGCCACCACTGGCTAAAATGTCAAAAGAGTTGCTAGAATCGCCTGAACCATAATCTTGCGCATAAATTGGTATTACATAAAAAAAATATAATAAAATTAAAATTCTCTTGAACATTGCTACCTCAAAAAATTTAGAGGAGTTGATTGCAATCATTTATATTAAAAAATTATTTTTTATTTAGAGCCATTTTTATTTTTATATTTAATCATTTTGTAATAAAGAGGAATAAATTTTCGAGTCATTTTTTAAATGAAATAGGTAAAAAGTTGTTGATATTTAAAAATTTACTTATTCTAAGAAACACCGTATTTAATAATTAGTGATCATTTCTATTTAATATTTTAACGGGAATACTAGATTGCCCACTAAGATCTCCATTACCTAATTCACCATTACTAGACTTACCACCCCAGCACCACACATCGTCGTTTTTTAATAGAACACAGGCACGAGCATCAGAAACTGCTAAATCTAAAATATCTGAATTTTGCCACATTTGTGTAACTTTAACAGCAAAATTAGAATCTTCAAAAGAATTATTACCTAAATTTCCACTATCATTACCGCCCCAACAATAAACCGAGGAATTGGATACGACAGCACAGGCAAAAGAGAGTTGATTAATACCATTTGGTAATGGTTTGCTAGTTGACCTAGCCCCTCCAGAACCAATCATTGTAACATCTGTAAGAGGATTTCCGTCAGCTGTTATAACAGTTTCTCCTATAGTAGAAGAAGAAGGTAGGTTAAAATTTCCATTACCAAATTCGCCAAAAGTATTTGGTGACTTTCCAAAGCACTGAACAGTTGTGTCTTGTAAAACAGCACAAATCAGAACAAGATCGGCGGATGTCCCGCCCCCCAAAAGAACGACAGGAGATCTTGTCGTAACTGAGACAGGAGTATAAGGAGGAATACTAGAGAAATCTTCACCCCAACATTTTACTTCGCTCCCTAACAAAAGAGCACAACTATTATAATTATGAGAAACTAATTGCGTTGCTGCAACACCTCCCAAAGAAACTTCAGTTCCAGCATACGAATTCACATTATTTCCATTGCCAAGTTGCCCCTTGTCATTTTTCCCCCAGCAGGTGACTTTTCCCCCCTCATCCAGAACACAGGAATATCCATCATTAAGCTGCACGGATTTTAAAACGAGTCCCGTAGCATTTGTAACTTGTTTAGGTGCTACAGCATTTCCAACTGTTTGTCCGTTTCCTAGAACGCCACTAGCTTGATTTCCCCAGCACTTATAGCCCCCCTTTGCATATTTAGCACATGTCGATGTTCTTCCCATAACAACAGATATTATCATGTCCTCGCCATTTTTAGGATTAACCGCTGTAGCCATAGTGGGAGTGGGGACTTTTGATCCAAGCATAGAATTTAAGCCAAGTTGAGAATTAGAATTCTCTCCCCAACATTTTAACTCTCCTCTAACCATCACCACACAACCATTAGCGTCTCCCAAAGAGATAAGTCCATTTTTTGCTCCATGTGTTGTATATTGATTAACTTTTCCTGTAGTGAGAGATGAGATTGCTAAATTTTTAAGTGGCACATCAGAGCTCAAAGTTTGTTCTAATTTCATAGGAGGATCTGGTAAATTACGTGATGGTGTACAACTATGGAAATAGTAAATAGGAGTTAAAAAAAGCAACCAAATAAAATTTGACTTTTTCATAAATAAACACCTAACGTTAAGTTAAAATTATAATATATATACAATCCCGTATTTGATTTATATGTATTTCCTTGATTATCTGAATAGCTATCATTTGATATATAACCCCACGAATAATACGCAGAAGGGCCTATGTAAAATCTACTTAATTTAAACAATAAAGAACCTCCCACCCCAAAAACGTAATTAGATAAAACGGGAGCTACACTTGAAATTGTTATATTATTTAATATAGTACTCCTTGTCCAAATCGTATCAAATGCATAATAAGCATAAGGATTTATTTGAAAATCAAAAAATGAAAATGAAATTTTATAGGCGAGATCGACACCAGCTTGACTGGATTGATATACAAAAGAATTTTGCTGAGCATTTGCTGCCGTATTTGAACTTGAAGAGGGAGCATTGGAAGTCAAATCTTCATAACGAGTTCCAATACCTAAATAAAAACCATGCCCTAATGGAAAAAACAATTTAAGAAAAGCATTATAACCTGAGTAGTAATCTCCATTCATATACAGCATTGAATAACCGCCACTGGCTAAAATATCAATAGAATCGTTTGATGATATAGAACTAATTGAGAAACCATAGTCGCTATCTTGTGTATAATCATTAACAACATAGGGAAGTGCTTCACCACAAGAAGCATAACAATT
This sequence comes from Silvanigrella aquatica, assembly GCF_001907975.1. Lineage (NCBI taxonomy): Bacteria > Pseudomonadati > Bdellovibrionota > Oligoflexia > Silvanigrellales > Silvanigrellaceae > Silvanigrella > Silvanigrella aquatica. The sequence goes on along the minus strand of NZ_CP017834.1, from coordinate 1,164,526 downwards.
ATTTTGTGCATAAGTTGGTAAAATATATAAAAAATATATCAAAAACATAATTAACTTAAACATACTAGCCTCAGAATAACATTGGAGTATAAATTTTAACAAAATAATTAAAAAAATTACTTAAAAATATAAAAAATAATTTTCTAGTAAACATCATTTTTTATTTTCGTATTTTTTTTACAAACAAAATGAGGAATGTAATTTCTAGTCAATATTTTATTTTT